>JAGRKY010000272.1 GCA_020442095.1 Bauldia sp. | reverse complement strand
AGTAGATGTGGTTGTCGACCATCGCGGCGAGCAGGTTGTTGGCCGCGGCGATCGCCGCGAAGTCGCCGGTGAAATGGAGGTTGATCTCCTCCATCGGGATGACCTGGGCATGGCCGCCGCCGGCCGCCCCGCCCTTCATCCCGAAGCAGGGGCCGAGCGACGGCTCGCGCAGGCAGATCACCGCGCGCTTGCCGATCCGGTTCAGCGCGTCGCCGAGGCCGACGGTGGTCGTCGTCTTGCCCTCGCCGGCCGGCGTCGGCGAGATCGCTGTGACCAGCACCAGCTTGCCGTCCGGCTTGTCGAGGCCCGTCAGGTAAGGCAGCGCGATCTTCGCCTTGTAGGGCCCGTAGGTCGAAACGGCGTCGCGCCTTATGCCAAGCAGCGCGGCGATCTCGACAATCGGCCTCGGCTTCGCCGCTCGGGCGATTTCGATATCACTCGGCATGCAGGTCGTCCCCCAGGATACAGGCGCGGCGCGAGCATGGAACGCCCGGCCGCCGCTGCCAAGGGGGGTCGGCTACTCCAACCACTCGTCAGGGTGGATCGCATCGCGCGCATACTTCACGCTATCATGGAGACGGCCGGGGGCAGGCCGGCGAAGGGAGTGACATGTGCGTCTGATATCGATGACTGGCTTGCGCGGCGCGGCGGTCGCCGTCGGCATTTCAGCCGGGCTTGCGCTGGCCGCTCTGCCGCCCCCCGCGGCAGCGGAAGAGATATCGATCGCCAGCGGCACCGCCGGCGGGCTCTATCATCCCGTCGCCGGCGCCATCTGCAAGCTGGTCAACGAGCACACCGCCGATCACGGCATCGTCTGCACCGTCGCCTTCGGCGAAGGGTCGGTCGCCAACATCCAGACGATGCGTGCCGGCGAGACGACCTTCGCCATGGCCCAGTCCGATACCGCCCGCGAGGCGATGCTCGGTACCGGCCCCTTCGTCGAACCCGGCCCCTACGATGCGCTCCGTTCGGTGATGTCGCTCTTCGTCGAGCAGGTGACGATCGTCACCCGCCGCGACAAGAACATCCACGACTTCGCCGACCTCAAGGGCAAGCGCGTCTATCCCTCGAGCCCCGGCTCCGGCGGCTATCTCCTCATGCACGCGCTCTTCGAGGCCGAGGGCTGGCAGCCCGGCGACGTGATCGAGATTTCCGATGACGATCTCAAGGCGCCGGATATCGCCCAGGCGCTTTGCGACAACGAAGTCGACGCCTTCTCGGTGACCGTCGGCCATCCGAGCCCGCTGGTGAAGGAGGCGGCCGATACCTGCGACGTCGTCCTCGTGCCCGTATCCGGGCCGGCGGCGGACGCCCTGATCGCCAGCGACGCGCTCTATGCGAAAGCGACCATCCCCGGCGGCCTGTATCGCGGCAACCCGCAGGACGTCCCCGGCCTCGGCCTCGTCGCGACGCTGGTCACCACCGCCGACGCGAATGCCGACATGGTCTATCAGGTCACGAAGGCGTATTTCGAGGGGATGGATCGCCTGCGCGACGCCTCGCCGCTTTTCTCGTCGCTGACCGTCGAGCAGATGGAGCGGGACGGGCTGAGCGCTCCGCTGCATGAAGGCGCCGCCCGCTACTACGCCGAAGCGGACGCGGAATAGGCGGGCGGCGTGGCATCGCACCGACATCGACGCGGCCTGGCCCTCGGCGCCCTCGCGCTCGGCCTCATCCTTCTCGTAACGCCGGCGCTTGCCCAGTCCGAGCTGTTCGGCGGCTTCGAGGAGCCCTATCCGCTCCGCGCTGCCGACACCACCAGCCCGCGCGACACGCTTCGCAGCTTCCTGCGCGACTTCAGCGAGGGTGTCGACGCCTGGCGGGAGGACCGGCCGCGCTCGGAGATCCTCCGGCCGATGATGCGGGCCGCCGACACGCTGGATACCAGCGAGATCACCGCGCTCGGCCGCGAATCCACCATCCTCATCGACATGGCGCTGCTCAGGGAGGTGCTCGATCGCGTCGAGCTGCCGCAATACGAGAAGATACCCGGCGATGCGGAGGTCGCCGAAGACCCGGCGCTGACCCGCTGGGTGATCCCGAATACCCGGATCGAGATCGTCAGGATCGCGGAAGGCCCCCGCGCCGGCCAGTTCCTCTTCTCGAAGGAAACCGTCGCCCGCATCCGCGAATATTACGATCTCGCCCGCGAGATCCCCTACAAGTCGGGCGCCATCGTCGGCATTTACGACGAGGTGCGGGCAAGCCCCGGCCAGTGGGTCCGGCAGAAGTTCCCGGAATCCCTCCCCGCCTGGGCGACGACCATCGTCGCCGGCCAGGGCGTCTGGCAGTGGATCGCGGTCGTCGTGCTGGTCGCCGTCTCCACCGCCCTGCTCTACGCCCTGATCCGGCTCGGCGTCCTCTGGGACCGGCTGTGGTGGCATCGCAGCCCGTGGCTGCGCTTCGGCCTGCCGGTCGCGCTCCTCCTCGTCTTCCTGCTCGCCGCGGTCGACTTCCTGATCGCGCAGAATGTCATCGGCCTGCTCGAGCTGCCGCTCTATGTCGTCGGCTTCACCGCGCTTGTCGTTCAGGTGGTCAGCGGCTCGTGGTTCGTGCTGGTGCTGGCCGGCCGGCTCGCCGACGCCATCGGCGTGATCGGCAGCCGCGCGGACGGCAGGCGCCGCTTCGACACCGCGCTGATGCGCATCCTGTTCCGCCTCGTCGCCGTCGTCTTCATGCTGCTGCTCGCGGTCGCGGCGGCGGATTCGGTCGGCATCCCGATCGCGCCGCTGGTCGCCGGCCTCGGCGTCGGCGGCCTGGCGATCGCGCTGGCCGTCCGCCCGACGCTCGAAAATGTCATCGGCGGCCTCACCCTCTTCGCCGACCGCCCGGTCCGCGTCGGCGATTTCTGCCGCTATGGCACCGAGCTCGGCACCGTCGAGGAGATCGGCCTCCGCTCGACCCGCATCCGCACGCTGGAGCACAGCATCGTCACCGTGCCGAACAGCGCCTTCTCGCAGATGCATCTCGACAACTACACCGCCCGCTACAGCCGGCTCCTGCACACCACCCTCCAGCTCCGCTACGAGACCACGCCGGAGCAGATGCGCTATGTGCTGGCGAAGCTCCGCGAGTTGCTCATCGCCCACCCGATGGTCGAGCCGGAGCCGGCGCGCGTCCGCTTCGTCGGCTATGGCCAGTGGTCGAAGGACATCGAGGTCTTCGCCTATCTCCGCTGCCAGGACCAGGACACCT
>JAGRKY010000271.1 GCA_020442095.1 Bauldia sp. | reverse complement strand
CGACGCGGTGAAGATCGGCATGGTCGCGACCGCCGAAATCGCCACCGCGATCGCCGACGCGCTCACCCGCCACGGGGCGAAGCATGTCGTGCTCGATCCGGTGATGGTCGCCAAGAGCGGCGACCGGCTGCTTGCCGCGGAGGCGGTGGCGGCGGTGCGCGACCGGCTGCTGCCGCTCGCCGAGATCATCACGCCGAACCTGCCGGAGGCGGCCGACCTGCTCGGCACGGAGGAGCCATCCGGCCTTGCCGCCGCGATCGAGGTGGCGGGCGAACTGAAAACGCTCGGTCCCGCCTCGGTGCTGCTCAAGGGCGGCCATGGCGGCGGCCCGGACAGCACCGACATCTATTTCGACGGCGACACGCTGGAGACCTTCACCGCGCCGCGGATCACGACGAAGAACACCCACGGCACCGGCTGCACCCTGTCGGCGGCGCTGGCGGCGCTGCTGCCGACCATGCCGAGGCTCGCGGCGATCGCCCGCGCCAAGGACTACGTGACCGGCGCGATCGCGGCCAGCGACCGCCTCAGCGTCGGCCACGGCCACGGGCCGCTGAATCATTTCCACGAGGTTTGGCCGGCCGAATAGGCGGCCGGGGCTGTCAGGTCAGCCGCCCTTGCCGGCCATCATGGCATTCATCGGCTGCCAGTACATCTGGTGCCAGCCGCCTTCCAGCATCGCCTCGGCGCCATCGGGGTAGCCGGCCTGATCGAAAACCACCTTCGTTGCCTTGCCGTCCGGCACCAGCTCGAATTTGACGACGGAATGGACGCCCTCCGGCCAGGCCTGCGCCCGCCATGCCTGCACGACGCGCTTGCCCGGCACGAGTTCGATGTTGAGGGCGCGGATATCCCCGCCGAACAGCGAGGCGGCGCCACCGACCTCGGCCGATATCTCCGCGGCACGGCCGCCGGTCATCCGGGTGAAGTCGGCGGATGAGGTCAGAATGCCGAAGACCTCGGCCGGGCTGGCGTCGATGGTGACTTCCTGATGGATGCTCACAGGTCTCTCTCCCGTTTGACTTGGCCGCACCGGGCCGCTATCTCGTCAACCAACTGGTTGACTACTGGCTTCCTAAGGCACGGCACCGAGCCTGTCAACCGATTGGTTGAGGGATTATGACCGGCATCGACGAAGACGACCGCCTCGACGACGTGTTCCACGCCCTCGCCAACCGGACGCGGCGGGCGCTGCTGCGGACGCTTGCCGCCGGCCCGGCGCGGGTGACCGAACTCGCCGCTCCGCACGACATGTCGGTCAACGCGGTCTCCAAGCACCTCTTCGTCCTCGAGCGCGCGGGCCTGATCCGGCGGACGAGCGAGGGCCATGTCCAGTCCTGCCTTCTCGACGCCGGGCCGCTGGCCGATGCCGACGCCTGGATCGCCACCTATCGCGACTTCTGGAGCGGCAGGATCGACCGGCTCGCCGCCTTCGTCGAGAAAGGAAGACGCTGACATGCTGCCGACGGAACTGACCCTCAGCCGCGTCATCCGCGCGCCGCGCGAGGCGGTCTTCGCCGCATGGACGGACCCGGAACAGCTGAAGCAATGGTGGGGCCCGGGGCCGGTCACCTGCCCCGAAGCCCAAGTCGACCTCCGCGAGGGCGGCAGCTATCGGATCGCGAATCTCGAGGCGGACGGCTCGATCACCTGGATATCCGGCAACTTCGAGCGGGTCCGGGCGCCCGAGGAGCTGGTCTATACCTGGAACGTCAGCATCCTGCCGCCCGGCCCGACGCTGGTCACCGTGCGGTTCCTGCCGCATGCCGAGGGAACCGAGCTGGTGCTCCTCCACGAGCGCTTCACCGACGCCGCGGTCCGCGACATGCACGGAGAAGGATGGGGCGGCTGCATCGACAAGCTCGAGGCGATGCTGGCCGGGTAGGGATTGCCCGCCCCTACTCCTCGTAGACCATCAGGAGGTCCTTGGCGTCGATCTGGCTGCCGGCATGGACCAGCACCTCGCCGACGATGCCGTCGCGCTCGGCGTGGAGGGCGGTTTCCATCTTCATCGCCTCGATCGACAACAGCACGTCGCCGGCCTTGACCTTCTGGCCGGTGGCGACGGCGAGCGTCGAGATGACGCCGGGCATCGGGGCCGCGACATGCAGCGCATTCCCCTCCTCCGCCTTGCGGCGGACGACCACCTCGCCGGCCATGCGGTTCGGCACCTTGGCGACGCGCGGCTGGCCGTTCATCTCGAAGAAGACGCGGACGAAACCGTCGTCGTCGGCCTCGCCGATCGCTTGATTGCGGATGACCAGGGTCTTGCCGCGCTCGATCTCGACGAGGATCTCCTCGCCGACCGGCAGGCCGTAGAAATAGACCGGCGTCGGCAGCACCGAGACCGGGCCATAGGTATCGGCGGCCGCGGCGAATTCGGTGAAGACCTTCGGATACATGAGGTAGGAGGCGAGCTCCCGGTCCTCGACCGGACGGCCGATCTTCTCCACGACCGCCTGGCGCTCGGCGTCGAGGTCGGCCGGCGGGATCAGCGAGCCGGGACGGACGACGATCGGCTCCGTCTCCTTCAGCACCTTCTTCTGGATCGC
>JAGRKY010000270.1 GCA_020442095.1 Bauldia sp. | reverse complement strand
ACATCTCGGACATTGCCGCCGACTTTCCGGAATTCCGCGTCGCGGTGGTGATCGCCGAGGGGCTGGAGATCGGCGCCGACCGGTCGGCGGAGCTCGAGGCGCTGATCGCCGAACGCGAGGCGGCAGCGCGCGAGAAGTGGGCGAAGACGGAGCTTTCCGAAATCCCCGGGATCGCCGCCTGGCGGCGCGCCTATCGCGCCTTCGGGATCAAGAAGACGAGCTATCGCTCCTCGGTCGAGCGGCTGGTCAAGAACATCCAGGCGGGGCGGGGGCTGCCGCGGATCAACCCCTTCGTCGACGCCTATAACGCGGTGTCGCTGACCCATGTCATGCCACTCGGCGCCGACGACCTCGACAAGATCGTCGGCGATCTCGCCTTCCGCTACAGCCGGGTCGGGGACGAGTTCCTCGACATGGCAATGGCGACCGGGGGCGACGCGCCGCAGCCCGACCCGCCGAAAGAGGGGGAGGTCGTCTATGCGGATGACGAGAAGATTCTCTGCCGGCGCTGGAACTGGCGGCAGGATCTGCGTTCGCTGGTAACCGCGCTGACCGAGCGGGCGGTGGTCACCGTCCAGACCAACGGGGTCGGCGATCTCGACGCGGCGGTCGCCGACCTGACGGACCTGATCAGGCGCTTCGCCGGCGGTTCGGTGCGGGTGACGATCGCCAACAATCGCTGGCCGACCGGCGATCTCGACTGACCGGGCTTGGGCGACTGCTGCCCGGGACGGCTAGGGAAGGGGTTCCTCGGTGTCGGGGAGCGCGAGGGCCTGCTCGAGGCGATCGAAGGAACCCTGCCAGAACTTCCGGTATTGCCGCATCCAGTCGTCAACCGCCCGGATCGCTTCCGGCCGCACCCGGCAGACCCGCCACTGGCGGGCGACGCGCCGCTCGATCAGGCCGGCATGCTCGAGAACGCGCAGATGCTTCGAGATCGCCGGCTTGCTGATGGGGAAGGGCTCGGCGATTTCGCCGGCGGAGCGCTCGCCTTCCTTGAGAAGGCGCTCGACGATCGCCAGGCGCGTCGGATCCGACAGGGCACCGAAAATAGCGGTGATGGCGGGGTTTGCGGCCATTCGGCTCTCCTTCTTTCAATCATTTGGTCAATAAACTCTGGCCCCGGCCGGCACCCTGAAAGGCAGGGTTTCCACGACATATAAAGATATGTATATATGACTTACGAAACTGGATCGGCCCTGGAACGATGCGAGATACTTTAGCCATAGACGAACTGCTGGCGGCGTTGCGCGCCGCGGGGGAGAGTTCGCGCCTGAGGATCCTGGCGCTGCTTCGCCAGGCCGAACTCTCGGTGAAGGACCTCACCACGATTCTCGGTCAGTCGCAGCCTCGAATCTCCCGTCACGTCAAGTTGTTGGCCGATAGTGGCCTGATCGACCGCTACCCGGAAGGGGCGTGGGTCTTTTATCGCCTGACCGAGGGCACCGCCGGGCGGCGGCTTGCCGACGAATTGCTGGCCGCGGCCGACCCGGACGATCCGGTGCTGGCGCGCGATCGCGAGCGGCTGGCGCAGATCAAGCAGGACCACGCGACGGCGGCGGAGCATTATTTCTCGGAGAATGCAGCGGCCTGGGACACGATCCGGGCGCTCCATGTCGCGGAAGACGCCGTCGAGGCGGCGATCGTCGGTCTCGTCGGCGAGCGGCAGTTCGACAGCCTGCTCGACCTCGGCACCGGTACCGGGCGGATGCTCGAATTGCTGCATCCGCTCTACAGCCGGGCGATCGGCATTGACGCGTCGTCGAGCATGCTGGCGGTGGCGCGGGCCAATCTCGATCGGGCGGGGATCGCCAATGCGCAGGTCCGGCTCGGCGACATCTACAATCTCTCGCTGCCGCGCGATTCCTTCAACCTGGTGATGATCCACCAGGTGCTCCACTTCCTCGACGACCCGGAACGGGCGCTGGCCGAGGCGGCGCGGGTGCTGCGGCCGGGCGGGCGGCTGCTCGTTGTCGATTTCGCGCCGCACGACCTCGAATTCCTCCGCGAGGAGCATGCCCACCGGCGTCTCGGCTTCGGCCGTGAGCAGGTCGCCCAGTGGGTCGAGGCGAACGGGCTCGGCCTCGGCGAGGTGGTCGAGCTGCCGGCCGGCGACAATGACAAGCTCAAGGTGACGCTGTGGCTGGCGAAGGATCCGCGGATGGCGATCGCCGGCGCGGCCGAGCGGGAGGTGGCGTGATGCAGGACGATGTCAAGCGCCCGAGCCGTCTGCTCGGCGCCCATTCCCATCTCAGTGTCTCGTTCGAGTTCTTTCCGCCGAAGACGCCGGCGATGGAGGAGAAGCTGTGGGAGGCGATCAAGCGCCTCGCGCCGCTGTCGCCAAGCTTCGTCTCGGTCACCTACGGCGCGGGCGGCTCGACCCGCGAGCGGACCCACGCGACGGTGTCGCGCATCCTGAAGGAAACGTCGCTGAAGCCGGCCGCCCACCTGACCTGCGTGGCGGCGACGCGCGACGAGGTCGATGCGGTCATCCGCGCCTATGGCGATGCCGGTGTCCGCCATATCGTGGCGCTGCGCGGCGATCCCGAAGGCGGGGTCGGCACGGCTTACGTGCCGCATCCGGGCGGATACCAGAGCAGTTCCGACCTCGTTGCCGGAATCCGCAGGCTCGGCGATTTCGAGGTCTCGGTCTCGGCCTATCCGGAAAAGCACCCCGAGAGCCCCGACTGGGCCGCCGACATCGACATGCTGAAGCGCAAGGTCGACGCCGGGGCGGACCGGGCGATCACCCAGTTCTTCTTCGACAACGATATCTACGAAGCCTATGTCGAGCGGGTCCGGGCGGCGGGGATCGACATTCCGATCGTTCCCGGCATCGCGCCGGTCCACAACTTCACCCAGATCGCGCGCTTCGCAGCCGGCTGCGGGGCATCGATCCCCGACTGGCTGGCGCAGCGCTTCGAGGGGCTGGACGACGATCCTGCGACCCGGCAGCTCGTCGCGGCGGCCGTCGCCGCCGAGCAGGTGCT
>JAGRKY010000269.1 GCA_020442095.1 Bauldia sp. | reverse complement strand
CGCATGATCACGATCTTGTCGGCCATGGTCATGGCCTCGGTCTGGTCGTGGGTCACGTAGATGGCGGTCGATCCGAGCTGCTGGTGCAGCCGCTTGATCTCGACGCGCATGGCGCTGCGGAGCTGGGCATCGAGGTTGCTCAGTGGCTCGTCGAAGAGAAAGACCTGCGGCTCGCGGATGATGGCGCGGCCCATCGCGACGCGCTGGCGCTGGCCGCCGGAAAGCTGCGAGGTGCGCCGGTCGAGATAGTCGTTGAGCCGGAGGATATCGGCGGCACGCCGGACCCGCTGCTCGATCTCGGCCTTGGGCAGCTTCGCGACCTTCAGCGCGAAAGCCATGTTCTCGTAGACGGTCATATGCGGATAGAGCGCGTAGCTCTGGAACACCATGGCAATGCCGCGATCGCGGGACGGCACGTCATTGACGACGCGGTCGCCGATCCGGACCTCGCCATGGGAGATGGTCTCGAGCCCGGCGATCATCCGCAGGGTGGTGGACTTGCCGCAGCCCGACGGTCCGACGAAGGCGACGAAGCTGCCCTCCTCGATGTCGAGGTCGATGCCCTTCACGGCCACCTGGTGGCCGTAGACCTTGACCAGCTGCTTGAGGCTCACCCTTTCCGACACGGGATCATTCCTTGCGCGGCGAGCCGCCGATACGGGAAAGCAGTCCGCCGTCGACCCGCACCACCTCGCCGGTCACGAAAGAGGCCTCGTCCGAGAGCAGGAAGGCGACCACCGCCGCGATCTCCCCGGCGCTGGCGGTCCGACCCATCGGGTGCATGTGGTCGAGTTCGCGCCGGATGGCGGCCGGGTCCTCATTGAGGTCGAGCGCATCCTTGAGCATCGGCGTGTCGACCGCCCCCGGAGCGACCGCGTTCACGCGGACGCCGAGCGGGGCGTAGTCGACCGCCATCGAGTTCACCAGGCCGATCAGGCCGTGCTTGGCGGTGGTGTAGGCGAGCACGCCTTCCTGGCTGGCGAGGCCCTGCGCCGAGCTCATGTGGACGACGGCGCCGCGGCTCTCGCGGAGCAGCGGCATCGCGGCGCGGGAAAAGAGATAGGCCGCCTTGAGGTTGACGTTCATCACCTCGTCCCAAAGCGCCGGATCAGTCGTCTCGACCGTCCCGTAGCGCTGGATGCCGGCGTTGTGGGACAGCATGTCGAGGCCGCCGAAGTGCTCCTTCGCGGCAGCCACGGCGCGATCGGCGACAGCCGGATCGTCGGTCGAGCCGACCACAGTCACCACTTCGGCGCCGCCGGCGCGTAGCGCCTCGGCAACGGCCTCGAGTTCCCCCGCAGCGCGATCGACCAGGACCAGTTTCACGCCCTGGGACGCCAGTTTCTCGGCCACGGCGCGCCCGATCCCCATCGCCGCGCCCGTGACGATCGCCCGTTTCTGTCTGTCAGCCATGTCCCACCTCGTCCCGGCCTCGACCTAATGCAATGCTACCATGGTTGTCAACAAAACAGCCGGGGGTTTCCCCCGGCTCCCCTTGCCGTCCCTTAAGTCGCCGTCATCGCGGCAAGCGAAGCCTGCATCCGGGCCGTCATCTCGGGCCACGGAAGCGGCGCGCCCGCCTCCATGTACATCCACGAGCCGCCAACCGAGGCGACGTTCGACAGCCGCCCGTAGGCGGCAAGACTGGCCATCCCGATCTTGCCGCTCGGCATGAAGCTCACATCGGAAAAAATGCTGCCGAAATCGGCCAGCACGGCCGTCCCGCCGGCCGGCTCTGACGGGTAGAACTTGAGGAGGGTCGCCCCCATCCGTCGCGCCGCGATCACCTCGCTCGCGGTCTGCACGCCCGGAACGATGCGGATCGGCCCCTTGTTGGCAACATCCATCATCACCGGATCGAGGCCGGGCGAGATACAGAAGTCGGCGCCCGCCTCGACGGCCCGCGCATACTGTTCGGGTTCGAGGATGGTGCCGGCCGCGAAAAGGAGTCCGGGGTGGCGCCGTTTGCCCTCGGCAAGCGCCGGCAGCGCGTCCGGAGAACGCAGCACAATCTCGATGCTGGACGCGCCGCCCTCGACCAGGGCGTCGATGGCAGCCAGGCAGAAATCGACCGAGCGCGGCTGGAGGATCGGCACTACGCCGACGGCGCGAACGCGCTGCTCAAGCTCTGAGTAGTTCACCAGTTCCTCCATCGAGAAATGCCAATGTCTCGGCCCGCGACGGCGCGCCCAGCCAGCCACCGAACCGGAGGCATTTGATCGCCGCCGCGGCGCTGGCGTGGCGGATGGCATCGACGAGCGGCCAGCCCTCGCCGATTGCCAGCGCGAGGCAGCCGTGAAACACGTCACCGGCGGAAAGCGTGTCGACCGCCTTGATCTGCGGCGCCGCGAGATGACGGACCGTCCCCGTCGCACGATCGAACCAGAACGCGCCGCGGCCGCCATCGGTGACCAGCACCGTGGCCTCGGGATACATTTCCGCGATCGCCACCGTCGCCGCTTCGGTCGATGCATCCTCGCCGCAAAGGATCGCCGCCGCCGGCCGCGAGGCGGCGATATGCGTTGCGAGCCGCGCCAGTCGCTCGAGGACCGGGCGCGGCCCGACATCGGCGTCGAGGATGGCCGGAATGCCGGCATCGCGGGCAGCACCGAGCGCAAGCGCCGCCGCGCCTGGCCAGCGCACGTCGACCAGCACCGCATCGAATCTGCCGGCGATCGGGCACGGCAGGGCGTCGGGATCCGCCTGGGTCAGGGGATCGTAATAAGGGATGATCAGGCGTTCGCCGGCTTCATCGACGAGAATGGTCGCGATCGCCGAACGGCCCTCATGGACCGTTCGCACCAGGCTGCAATCGACGCCCTCGGCCGCGATGTCGCGGAGAAGATCCCGCCCGGCCGCATCGCCGCCGACGCTGGCCCAGAGCGAGACATCCCCGCCCTGCCGGGCCGCCGACGCCGCGGCGGCCGTTGCCATTCCGGCGGCAATCTGAACGGCATCGTCGGGGATGAACTTCCCCGCCCCGGCGGGCATCGCCGCAAGTTTGAAGATCGTGTCCTGGGTCAGCGCACCGACGGAAAGCAGCCGCTTCCCGCTCATCAGACGGCGTAGCCCCGCTGATGCGCGAGCGCGCTCATCACTCCCCTGAGTTCGGCGAGCCCTCGCAGCCGCCCGACCACCGGATATCCCGGATGGGTGGGGCGGGTGTCGTCGTCGATGAGGTCGTGACCGTGATCCGCGCGGAACGGAATCGTCGCCGACGGATCGCCGGCCCGGCGGCGCTGCTCCTCGTCGATCAGGATCGAGACCACTTCGACCATGTCGACGTCGCCGTCGAGATGGTCGGCCTCCATGACCGAACCATCCGGATCCTTCTTCACGTTCCGCAGGTGGCAGAACTTGATCCTGTCCGCGAAGCGACGCGCAATTGCCGGAAGATCGTTGTCGGGTCCCGCGCCGAGCGACCCGGTGCAGAGCGTGAGTCCACTGTAATCGGACGGCACGGCATCGAGAATGAAGGCGATATCGTCGGCATTCTTGACGATGCGATTGAGGCCCGCGAGGTTGCGCGGGGGATCGTCGGGATGGATGCACATCACGACTCCCGCCTCCTCGGCCGCCGGCAACACCGCCTCGAGGAACCGCACAAGATTGCGGCGCAGATCGTCGTGGCTCAACGCCGACTGCTCGGCGACGACCTCGCGGAGTTCGTCCGGCTCGTAGCGCTTGAAGGCGCCCGGAAGGCCGGCCATTACGTTGCCCCAAAGCTGCGCCTTGCGCTCGTCGGTCGCGGTGTCGAACCAGGCCTGGGCCCTTTCGAGGACGTCCTGGGTGTAATCCTTCTCCGCGCCGGCGCGCTTCAGCAGCAGACAATCGAAGACGGCGAGTTCATGCATGTTCATGCGCAGCGCCGTTCCGCCCCCGGGCAGCTTCGCCGCGAGGTCGGTCCGCGTCCAGTCAAGGATCAGCATGAAATTGTAGCAGACCGTCCGCACCCCGCAGGCGCCGAGATTACGGAGCGTCTGGGCGAAATTCGAATAGAGCCTGTCGAGATCGCCCTTCCCGAGCTTGACATCCTCGTGGACCGGCACGCTCTCGACCACGCTCCAGCGGAGGCCCATCTCGCTGTCCGCCTCGATCATCGCCAGCCGTTCGCGGATGGCCTCCAGCGGCCAGACGTCGCCATAGGGGATGTCATGCAACGCCGTGACGATTCCCGTCGCGCCGGCCTGGCGCGCATGCGCCAGGGTCGCCGCATCCTTCGGCCCGAACCACCGCCACGTCTGCTCCATGCTTCCCCCAGTTTCACGGCCGGCTTTTCCGGCATCCAGCTTGAGCGTCAGTCGCTAACGAACTGTACCATGGTAGTCAATCATGTTGGTGGCCTATGCCGTAATCGGACTGTCAGAAAATCTGATGTCCGTAACGATTGGTCCTGCCCCGACAAAAACTCGCCAACCCGCAGATACTCTCCCTGGCACTCACCTTCCGCTGTCGTTTCTTTCGGCTGAGGTCACGCGCTGCTCGACAGAATATACCCCCATGGGGTATATGGTTGCGAATTGTCCCGAGCGCGGGCGCGCAGCCGATGTGCCACGGGTAATGGAGTGAAGCGGATCTTGAGCAAATACACTTGGCCGGGAGTCGTCGTGGTGTTGGCCATCGGCGTTTCCGCGCTGGCCTGGTACCTTTCCCGCCCCGCAAAGGACGACTTGTCCAACGGCCCGAGCGTGGCCGTGAGACTGCCTGCCAGTTTCTCTGGCCGAGCCATTCGGGGGAAGGTCCACTTCGACGAGAACTGCGCCGCCTGCCATGGGGAGAACGCGGCGGGTACGGGCAATGGTCCGCCTCTGGTCCACAATATCTACGAACCGGGGCATCACGCCGACGCCGCTTTTCAGCTTGCAGCCACGCGGGGCACGCGCTCGCACCACTGGAACTTCGGAGACATGCCGCCCGTGGCAGGGATCGAGGCGGAAGAGGTTTCCTTCATCGTCGCCTATGTCCGGGAGCTGCAGCGTGCCAACGGGATCGAATGAGGGCTTTCGCCGATACACCGCCGCAATCCGGCACATGGCGGGCGGCGCCATGCCGAACCCGGCCGTGACGATGCTCACGCTCGCTCTTCCGCATCCCGAGGCCCTCCCGACCTTCCCGCTCGAAACGCAACAGATGACCTACGAGGCATCGAAATGATCACCCGACGGAACTTCCTCCGGATGACCGGCGCCGCTGGCGCGCTCTCCCTCACTTCGTCCCCTTCTCTCTTGGCCGCCGCCGACGACGGTTTCATCGAACTGCGCGCGCGGCCGGCCACGGCTTCGCTACTCGGGGAAGACGCTCCGCCATCGAAAGTCTGGAGCTTCAACGGGACAGTTCCCGGACCGACGATCCGCGCCCGACGCGGCGACACTCTGCGCGTTCGCCTCGTCAACGAGCTCGATCAGGCCACTTCCGTCCACTGGCACGGCATACGCATCGACAACGCCATGGACGGCGTCGCCGGCCTGACGCAGGCGGCGGTCGAACCCGGCGAGACATTCGACTACGTGTTCACCGTCCCCGATGCCGGAACCTACTGGTACCACTCCCACAACCGCAGCTGGGAACAGGTCGAGCGCGGCCTCTACGGCGCCCTGATCGTCGACGAACCGGAGTCCGCTTTCGCCGTCGATGACGAAGCCACTCTTGTGATCGACGACTGGCGCGTCGGTTCGGACGGGCGGCTGGACGAGGACTTCGGCAACATGATGGACTGGAGCCATGGCGGACGGCTCGGCAACTGGCCGACCGTCAACGGCGCGACCCGGCCCACCATACCGCTTGCGGTGGGGCGGCCGGTCCGGCTCCGGCTGATCAACGCCGCCAATGCGAGGATCTTCGAGCTCGACCTCGCGGCGCTTGGCGCCCGTATCGTCGCCTATGACGGCCAGTCGCTCGCGGCCCCTGAGACCCCGGCCTACAACCCCTTCCTGCTCGGTCCGGCGCAGCGCATGGATATCCTGCTGGAGGCACCCGATGCGGGTGTTCTGCCGCTTCGCGAAGTATCCGGCGGGGCCTTCGATCTTGCCTATCTCGACTTCCGCCAGGCGGATGCCGCTGCAACCCGGCCGGCGCCCCTGATCCCGGCCGCCCTTCCCGAGCCAGACCTCGCGAACGCCCGCACCTTCGACCTCCACATGGAAGGCGGAATGATGGGAAGAATGGTCGGCGCGATCGTCGACGGGCAGTATATCGAGGGCAAGGCTCTGTGGCAGTCGGGCCAGGTCTGGGCCTTCAACGGCGTCGCCGGCTTGGCGGAAACACCATTTTTCCGGGCGAAAGCCGGGGAGACGGTCGTCGTGCGGGTGATCAACGATACGGCCTTCCCGCACGCCATGCATGTTCACGGCCATCATTTCAGGGTCCTCGAACGGAGCGGCAGCGCGATCAAGCACACGCCCTGGCGCGACACCTTCCTTGTCGGGCCGACCCAGACAACGACGATCGCATTCGTCGCCGACAATCCCGGGAAATGGCTCTTCCACTGCCACATGCTGGAGCACCAGGCCGCGGGCATGAAAACATGGTTCCAGGTCGCTTAGACGCCGACCGAAACAATCCAGGGCCTGAGAAGTCCCCGTGAAGCGTCGATCCGTGGCATCACGAGGAACATTGTCCGGAACGCCGATCAGCAAAGCGCGTTCAGAATATGCGTCGAGATCGACCGTGCCCCTGTTGCCTAAATCGCTGCAAGCATTTACATGCTCGCTCTCCGGACGGCCTCGTGGCGGAGTGGTTACGCAG
>JAGRKY010000268.1:1399-1590 GCA_020442095.1 Bauldia sp. | reverse complement strand
CTCTACGGCCCGGTCGGCTACACCACCGTCCAGGACAACGCCCTCGGCCCGAACTCGATCTCGCCGTCGCAGATCGCCAAGGAATTCAACTGGTACCTGCTCGGCGTCCCGATGAGGCGCTCGCAGCTTTACGCCCAGAACAAATACGGGCCCTTCGGCTTCGCCACCGGCATCGCCTCGACCGGCGACCG
>JAGRKY010000268.1:0-1308 GCA_020442095.1 Bauldia sp. | reverse complement strand
CGGCTCTGCGATGCCCGCGCCAGCGAGCAGCAGCTGCTTTCGGTGATGTACGGCTTCACCATCGTCGGCTACCTGCCCTCGCCCCTCTGGAACCCTTACGGCAAGCCGCCGCCGGTCAGCGAGAGCCTCGGCGGCGTGTCGGCGCCTTTCGAACCGACGCTTCCGGTCGAACCGAAGCCGGTCCGTCCGGCCCCCTCGAGGCCGAAGCCGGCACCGGCGCCCCCCCCGGTCGTCGAGGGGCCCATTGTCCCACTGCCCGAGCCGGAATCCCCCGGCAGCTACGCCCGTGTTCCCGGACCGGAGGGCTGATGAGGAGGACGGCATAAAGGATTTGTTAGCCACGATGACGATTCACCAGGCGGGACCGCAAGCTCCATCCGCGGAGTTAGCGATCCCGGAACTACCCGCGGGCGATAACCATAAGGGGGCGCCGACGACGGCCAGAGCAGCACGACTCGTATGACGAAGATCGGATTGGGACTTCTTTGGGCGATTGCGGCAGCGGCAGCGCTCTTTCTGATAACGCTGCCGATCAGCCTCCAGGCGCAGTTGATCGCCGGATCGCTCGTGGTCACCGCGATGATCGGCCTCAAGGTCGTCAGGCCCGAGGGCATCTGGCGGCTGATGGCGCTCTCGCTGGGGATCGCGATCGTCCTGCGTTACGTCTACTGGCGCTCGACCGAGACCATCCCGCCGATCAACCAGCCCGAGAATTTCGTTCCCGGCGTGCTCCTCTTCGGCGCCGAGCTCTACAACGTTTTCATGCTCTTCCTCAGTCTCTTCGTCGTCGCCAAGCCGCTTCCGAGCCGCGTCGCGCCGAAGCCGAAGAAGCTGCCGACCGTCGACATCTTCGTCCCGACCTATAACGAGGATGCCGGATTGCTCGCCACGACCCTGGCGGCGGCCAAGGGGCTCGACTATCCGGCCGACAAGCTGACGATCTGGCTGCTCGACGACGGCGGCACCGACCAGAAATGCAACTCCGACAATGTCGAGGAAGCGGTCACGGCCCAGCAGCGCCGCGCCCAGCTCCAGAAGCTCTGTAGGGACCTGGAGGTCAACTACCTCACCCGCGCCCGCAACGAGCATGCCAAGGCGGGTAACCTTAACAACGGCCTCGACCATTCGACCGGCGAACTCGTCGCGGTCTTCGATGCCGACCACGCGCCGGCCCGCGACTTCCTCACCGAGACGGTCGGCTATTTCGAGGAGGACGAGAAGCTCTTCCTCGTCCAGACGCCGCATTTCTTCATCAACCCGGATCCACTCGAGCGCAACCTCAGGACCTTCGACAAGATGCCGTCCGAG
>JAGRKY010000267.1 GCA_020442095.1 Bauldia sp. | reverse complement strand
AGACGACGGCGCAAAATCTCGTTGCGGATCGACATGAGATGCAGGGCGAGGAACAGGAAGGTCGCGCCGACCGCCATGATCAGCAGCGGCCAGAGCATGGAGCCGTAGATCGCGGGTCCGCTGGTCTTGAAGACGGAGGCCGGCTGATGGAGGGTGTTCCACCAGTCGACCGAGAATTTGATGATCGGGATGTTGACGGTGCCGACCAGCGTCAGGATCGCGGCGGCGCGAGCGGCCCTGCCGGGATCCTCGACCGCCTGCCATAGGGCGATCAGGCCGAGATAGATGATGAACAGGATCAGCACCGAGGTCAGTCGCGCATCCCATACCCAGTAGGTGCCCCAGGTCGGCTTGCCCCACAGCGAGCCGGTGACCAGCGCCAGGAAGGTGAAGGCGGCGCCGATCGGTGCCGCGCTCTTCTGCAGGACGTCGGCGAGCGGGTGCCGCCAGACCAGGGTGCCGAGCGCCGCGATCGCCATCACCCCGTAGCAGGCCATCGACAGCCAGGCGAAGGGGACGTGGATGAACATGATCCGCACCATGTCACCCTGCTTGAAGTCGGCCGGGGCGACGAACAGGCCGAGATAGAGCCCGATCGCGAGGCCGATCGCTGCCGCCGCCCAGAGCCACGGCAGCAGCCGGCCGGAAAAGGCAAGGAAGCGGGTCGGATTGGCAAGGTCTCGGATCGGCATGGGCATGTTTTAGGGGGCTATTGTGGCAGCGGCAACGGCAGCGGACATGCTGCGACATGTCGTTCCCGTATCCTTTCCCCCACCACTCCTGTATATCATCGCGCTCCCGGGAGACGCCGTCTCCCTTTTCGGGAAAGCTCCGATGCGCTCCGTTCTCCTCGCCTGCACGATGCTTGCTGCCGGCGGCCTCTCCGCCATGGCCGCAACCGACGACGAACTCCTGGCCCAGATCATCGGCAGCTGGTCCGAAACGAATGTTTGCGCCGGCTCGACCCTGACCTTCGCGGCGGACGGCGGATTCATCCTCGTCATCGACGGCCAGGACCCCGCCGACCAGACCGGCGGCTCCTTCAAGATCGTCGACGGCGTACTCACCGGCGACACGCCGGACGGTGCGATGCCGCCGGCCTCGATCAGCATCGACGGCGACAGGCTTTCGGTGGAATCGGGCGGCGAAACCATGGTGCTGACCCGCTGCACGCAGCCCTAGCGGCCCCGCGCTCTATTCCAGCCCTGCCCTGAGCGCCGCCGCGCCGGCAATCGCCGCGACGACGGCACTGATCAACGTCAACGCGACGAGAATGAGGAAGGGCGGCAGGAAGGGTGCCGGCCCAACGATCACCGACGAGGCGGCGCTGACCCCGAAGATCAGCACCGGAATCGCGAAGGGAAGCACCAGCACGGCGATCAGCAGACCGCCGCGGCCGAGCGCCGTGGTCAGCGCCGCGCCGACCGTGCCGACCAGCGTCAGGGCCGGCGTGCCGGCAAGCAGCGTCAGCGTGACGGCACCGAGCGCCAGCGGCTCGATCGCCAGCAGCAGGCCGAGGAAGGGCGCCGCGACGACCAGCGGCAGGCCGGTGGCGAGCCAGTGGCCGGCCGCCTTGGCGAGCACGATCAGCTCCAGCGGCTGGCCGGAAAGGTGCAGGAGGTCGAGCGAGCCGTCGATCCGGTCGTCCTGGAAAAGGCGGTCAAGCCCGAGCAGCGTCGCAAGCAGCGCCGCGATCCACAGGATCGCCGGCCCGATCCGCGACAGGAGGTTGAGGTCGGGACCGACGCCGAACGGGATGATCACCACCACCGTGAGGAAGAAGACGAGCCCAACCAGCGCGCCGCCGCCGCTGCGGAGCTGGAGCCGCGCGGTCTGGCCGGCAATGGCGAGGAGTGCCGCGATCATGGGGCGGCTCTCGGCAGCGGATCTTCTGCGGAGCAGTTCGCCAATCGAACTGACCCCGGTCCTACGACATTGCGTCCTTCGAGGCTCGGGCTCTGCCCGAGCACCTCAGGATGGCTCGGGTCTTTGTGCCGAGAAGAAAAAGCGCCGCCATGCTGAGGTGCGAGCGCAGCGAGCCTCGAAGCACGCAAGAGCTGATTTCGACCACCCCTCAAGGGGGAGGTTGGGGTCGCGATCGAGGGCACGGTCCTCATGAGCCGACCTTACCGAGCGCGACGGTGGCGGTCGGCTCGACGGCAAGTGGACGGTGTATAGCGGCCATGACCAGCCCGCCGCCGGCGCGATGGCGGTCGATCAGGCCGCCGAGCATCACCTCGGCGGAAGCGTCGAGCGCGGTCGCCGGCTCGTCGAGGAGCCATACCGGCCGCGCAGCGACCAGGAGCCGGGCAATTGCCACCCGGCGTTTCTGGCCGGCGGAAAGCGTGGCGACGGGGAGATGCGACAGGCCGCCGAGCCCGACATCCTCGACCGCGGCCTCGATATCCCCGGTGCCGGCATAGAGACGCCGCCAGAAGCCGAGATTCTCGGCGATGGTGAAAGCCGCCTTCAGCGCCTCGAGATGGCCGAGATAATGGATGGCGGTGCCGGCCCCACCCTCAGGTTCGGGATCGAGCACGATCTTTCCCGCCGAGGGCGCGAGCAGACCCGCGACAATCCGAAGCAGGGTCGACTTGCCGGCGCCGTTCGGCCCCGTCACCGCCAGCAGGTCGCCGGGTCCGACCTGAAAGGCCAGCCCCTCGAAGACGGTGCGTCCGCCGCGGCTGCCCGACAGCGCCTCGGCGCTCAGCCGAAAGCCTGGCAAATCCGCCTCCCGACCCCGGCCGACAGACCCTTTTTCCGCAGCGTTCCCGCCCCCGTCTCGATATTCTGGAACAGCTCCATGAAATTCACTATAAGGCCGGTAATCCGTGCCGTCGCCTGCGGGATATCCGCCCGCCACAGCCTGGTCCGACCGACGCCTCCCCGGCGATCGGACGAGGCGCGTAATCAAGGAGCCGATCCATCGTGAGCAATCCGTCCTCAGACAGTTTCAAGAGCCGCGCAACCCTCACCGTCGGCGCGACCGAATATGAATATTTCAGTCTCGAGCAGGCCGAGAAGAACGGATTGCAGGGTATCTCCCGGCTGCCTTTCTCGCTCAAGGTGCTGCTTGAGAACCTGCTTCGCAACGAAGACGGCCGCACGGTCACCGACGGCGACATCCAGGCGATGGCGTCCTGGCTGGACGACCGGCAGAGCGACCGCGAAATCGCTTTCCGCCCGGCACGGGTGCTGATGCAGGATTTCACCG
>JAGRKY010000022.1 GCA_020442095.1 Bauldia sp. | reverse complement strand
ACGTCGGCATCGCGCTCGACGGCGACGCCGATCGGGTGGTGCTGGTCGACGAGAAGGGGCGGCTCATCGACGGCGACCAGCTGATCGCCGTGATCGCGGCATCCTGGCAGGCGGACGGGCTGCTCGCCAAGCCGGGCGTGGTCGTCACGGTCATGTCGAATCTCGGGCTGGAGCGCTATCTCGGCGGCCTCGGCCTGGAGACGGTGCGCACGCCCGTTGGTGACCGCCATGTCGCCGAGGCGATGCGCGAGCAGGGCTACAATCTCGGCGGCGAGCAGTCGGGCCACATCATCCTGTCCGACTATACGACGACGGGCGACGGCCTCGTCGCGGCGCTGCAGCTGCTTGCCGTCGTTCGCAATCTCGGCAAGCCGGTCAGCGAGGTCTGCCATTTGTTCGAGCCGCTGCCGCAGGTTCTCAGGAGCGTGCGCACCGGCAGCAAGCGCCCTCTCGAAAACGGCGCCGTCCGCCAGATGATCGCGGATCTCAATGCGAGCCTCGGCGATAATGGCCGGATTCTCGTCCGTGCCTCCGGTACCGAGCCGGTCATCCGGGTGATGGCCGAGGGCGACGACTCGCAGGTGATCTCGGCCATCGTCGACGACCTGGTCGCCGCGCTCAGCGAAGCCGCCGCCTAGATGAAGGGGCGAGGCACGGGATGATCGCAGTCGATCCAGCCAATCCGCGGGGCATCGTATGGATCGCCTCCTATCCGAAGTCCGGCAATACCTGGGTGCGGGTGTTCATACACCACCTGTTGCGGATGGCGGCCGGCAAGCCGCTTGAGGAGCATGATATCGACGAGCTCCACCGGACCAGCCGCAGCGCGGCGGGCCGCATCGACCTCTACGAGCGTTTCCTCGGCAAGCCCGTCGAATCCGCAAACCCGAAGGAGCTCGCCGAGGTCCGGCTGCAGGTGCAGCAGGCGATCGCCGAAGAGGCCGAGGGCATCGTCTTCGCCAAGACCCATTCGTTTCTTGGCCGGATATTCGACTATCCGATGATCAATCGCGCCTATTCGGCCGGCGGCGTCTACATCGTCCGCAACCCGCTCGACGTCGTGATCTCGCTGTCCCACCACCTCGATGTCCCGATCGACAAGGCCATCCGCTCGCTCGGCGCGAGCCTCAACTCCCCGATAACGATCGAGACCACCGCGCAGGAGATCTGGGGCTCGTGGACGGAGAATGTCGCGACCTGGACGGCTGATCCCAATCCCGCGGTCCACGTCGTACGCTACGAGGATCTCGTCGCCGATCCGCGTGGCCGTTTCGACGAGATGGTCGAACACCTTCGCCTCGACGTCACGCCGGAGCAGATCGGCGAAGCCGTGGCGCTCGCTTCCTTCGACCGGATGCGCGCCGCCGAGGAAAGGGGAGGTTTCGTCGAGCGTCCGGATCACGCCGAGCATTTCTTCCGGGAAGGTCGGGCCGGCCAGTGGCGCGAGGTCCTCACTCCCGAACAGATCGAGCGCATCGTTCAGGATCACGGCGAGCAGATGGCCCGTTTCGGCTATCTCCCGAACTGACCGGCCGCGCGCGGCAACCACCACGGAAATCCGATGATCAATCTCAGCAAGACACGGCCGCGCGGCATCATCTGGCTCGCCTCCTATCCGCGATCCGGCATGACCTGGGTGCAGGCCTTCATCTATGGCCTGGTCAAGACGCTCAGCGATCCCGATTTCGAAGAGCTCTACATCGAGCGGATCGGCGATTTCTCCGACTCCGAACACAGCGCCGGGCAGTACAAGTCGCATCTCGGCAAGCCGGCCTTCCGCGCCACGCCGGCCGAGATCGCCGCGGTGCGGCCAAAGGTACAGGCCGACATCGCGGCGCGGTGGAAGCGGCCGGTCTTCGTCGGCACCCACAACGCCAATGCCATCGATTACGGCTACCCGCTGGTCAACCTGTCGGTCAGCGCCGGTGCCGTCTACCTCCTGCGCAATCCCCTCGACGTTGCCGTTTCCCTCGCCCATTTCCGGGGCCTGTCCATCGACCAGGCGATCGAGGAGATGGCTGTGTCGGGCTTCGCCATCGCCCCCGATCGCGAGAATGTCCGCGTCGTCGCTGCTTCCTGGTCGGAAAACGTCCGGAGCTGGACCGAGCACCCGCACCCCGTCGTGCTGGTGACGCGCTACGAGGACCTGGCGGAGAAGCCGGCCGAGAGCTTCCGCGCCATCGCCCGCCATCTCTTGATGACGCCATCCGACGAGCAGCTCGGGAAGGTGATCGCGATGGCCGCCTTCGACAGGTTGAGGGAGCAGGAAGCGGCCGATGGCTTCGCCGGCAGGCCGGAGACCTCGGCCGAGCCCTTCTTCCGGGTTGGCCAGCCGGGTCGGTGGCGCGATGTCCTGACGCCGTCCCAGGTCGATCGGGTGGTCTCGGCGCACCGCCCGATGATGAAGAAGTTCGGCTACCTGCCGGAAGGAACGGCTTAGCCTCTACCCCGACGCCTTGTTCGCCGCGGCGATGATCGAGGCGACCGGCTGGACATGCGTGTCGAGCCGGTCATATTCCGGCGGCCGCAGCTCCCCGCCCATATAGACGTCGCCGCGGCGGAAGCGCATGGCGCTCGGCGTCGGCGTCAGGGCCGCGAAGTGGTACTCGCGCGCGCCGGTGATCCCGACCACGCGGGCGGCTGTCCGTTCGGTGATGCCGCCGGGCATGACGATGATGCGGTCACCGGCGGCCTTGACCAGGTCGCGGACCAGCTCGGCGCCTTCCAGAACGGTCGGTGCCTGGCCGGTGGTGAGCACCCGATCGACGCCGAGCTCGATCAGCGTCTCCAGCGCCGCCATCGGATCCGGCGTCATGTCGAAGGCGCGATGGAAGGTGATCGACGCGGGCCGCGCGCGGTCGATCAGGCGCTTGGTCACCGCGACGTCGATATTGCCGTCGGGGTCGAGGGCGCCGAAGACGAAGCCGTCGACGCCGGCCGACTTGATCGTGGCGATGTCGGTCTCCATCGCCACCAGTTCCTCGACGCCGTAGAGGAAGTCGCCGCCGCGCGGCCGGATGATCACGTGGATGCCGATATTCTGGATCTCGCGGGCGACGAGGATCGTCCCGAGGCTCGGTGTCGTTCCGCCTTCGATCAGCCCGGCGCAGAGCTCGACCCGCGCCGCGCCCGCGTCGCGGGCGGCGACGATGCCGCGGATCGAATCGACGCAAATCTCAAACCTGATGTCGCTCACCGACTGACCACCTTTCTCGTTCGGAATCCGCGCGCCTGACTTTCTGGACCGGATGGCCGGCGGTGCGCAACACCGGATGTCGCGGCGCTACCGGGTCTCCGTCACCTTGCTGAGATGCGGCGGCCGGTCCGGGTCGAAGCCGCGTGCCCGCGAGACCGCCTCGGCGAGCGGGTAGAAACTCTGGATCGTCGCCAGCGGCTGGGCGAAAGGGTGGATGCCGGCGGCGCCCGGAAGCGCCAGCGCATCGGTGATCGCCGCCGGCCCACAGGCGATGACCGGGACGTCGCGTCCGGTCAGGTCGGCGCCGGTGCCGGCGAGCTCGGGCAGCGCCTGGTCGTCCTGGCTGAAAAGCATCACCGGGAAGTCGGGCCCGGCAAGGCGCAGCGGGCCGTGCTTCATCTCGGCCGAGCTCAGCGCCTCGGCGTGGATGCCGGAGGTCTCCTTGAGCTTCAGGGCGGCTTCCTGGGCCACCGCGAAGCCGGGGCCACGTCCGATGACATATAGGCTTTGCGCGCCGGCCAGCATTGGCAACGCCGCCTGCCAGTCACGCGACAAGGCGTCGCCGAGCAGGTCGGGAAGCCGCTGGACGGTCTCCAGCAGGCCCGTGTCGCCGCTCCAGTGGGCGCCGAGCTGCAGGACGGCGGCGAGCGAGGCGATGTAGGACTTGGTCGCGGCGACGCTGCGTTCCGGTCCGGCATGGAGCGGCAGCACCACCTCGCATCGCTCGGCGAGCGGCGACTCCGTGTCGTTGACGATCGCCACGGTCAGCGCGCCGTCGTCGCCGGCGGCCTCCGCCAGCGTCACGAGGTCCGGGCTCTTTCCCGATTGCGATATGGCTATGAACAGCGCGTCGCGCATCCGTGGCCGCCGGCCGTAGATCGAGGCGACGGATGGCCCGACCGAAGCCACCACCGTGTCGAGATGGAGTTCGAGCAGGTATTTGGCATAGGTCGCGGCGCTGTCGGAGGAACCGCGGGCGCAGGTAACCGCGAATTGCGGCCGCCGGTCGCGAAGCCGCTTGCCGAGTTCCTCGCAGGTTGCCTCATTCGCGGCGATCAGCCGGGCCACCGCGTCCGGTGCCTCCCGCGTCTCGCCGAGCATCAGCGTCGGTGGGGTCTTCGCATCGGTGCTGTCGGTCATTCCCGTTCCTGCCTGGTGAAGGCTTGTTTCGCCATCAGAATGGCGCCGTCGGCTGCGTCGCTTTCCGGCTCGACGCAGACCGCGCGATAGGGTGGGGCGAGCCACGGCAGGATCTCCGGAAAGACGCCGCCGATCATCGCCACCTTTGGCGCGCCGACCTCGAGCAGGCGGGCGACGGCGCGGGTCACGTCGCGGGCGGCTTCCTCGAGGATCGGGACCGCCAATGCGTCCCGGTTTTCGGCGTGGGCGAAGACGGCCGGCGAGAAGGTGCCATAGTCGCCGGGTGTCGCCTGCGATGCCCATTCGACGGCATTCTGGGCCTGGTTGTCGAAGCGGGCGAGGACCTCCTCGGCGAGCGGCGTCATCGGCGCCATGTCCTCCAGCGCCCACAGCGAGCGGCGGATGGCATTGCGCCCGATCATCATGCCGCTGCCCTCGTCGGCGATGTCGGCGCCCCAGCCGCTGACATTGATGCGCTCGCCATTGACGACGGCGAGGCCGGCAAAGCCGGTCCCGACGATCAGGATCGCGCCGTCGCGGTCGCCGCAGGCGCCGAGATAGG
>JAGRKY010000266.1 GCA_020442095.1 Bauldia sp. | reverse complement strand
CATCGCCTGGGTGGCGCGGTTGAACTGGCTCTCGGCGAAGCTGAAACCGCCGACCATCGCCAGCACCCGCCCGGTATGCGGATCCATGACGACCATGCCGCCGCCGACGGTGGGGACCTGGCGGAGGTGGTACTGGCCGGGCGAGCCGGCCACCTCCTCGACATAGACGACGTCGCCGACCGAAAGCACGTCGGAAGGCGTCTTGATCTTGGCGCCCTTGCGCTTGCCGGTCGCCCATTTCGCCCATTCCATCTCGGAGAGCGGAATGACTCCGGTCGCGCGTTCCGGACCGACGCGGGTGGTGCCTGGAATGAGGCCGGTCCTCAGGCCGACCTCGGCCTCGGAGTCGCTCACCGACAGCACCACGGCGAGCTTCCATTCCGGCACGTCGGACAGCGGCGAGATTTCCGCCAGGCCCTCGCCCCAGTCGTAGCTCACGTCGATCTCGGTGATCGCGCCGCGCCAGCCCTGCTGGCGGTCGAAGTTCACCAGCCCGTCCATCAGCGCCTGCCGCGCCATCGCCTGGAGGTTGAGGTCGAGGGTGGTGCGGACCGACAGGCCGCCCTCGTAGAGCGCTTTCTCGCCATACATGTCGATCAGCTGGCGCCGCACCTCCTCGGTGAAATACTCGGCGTGGGTGATGCGGTCCTGCTCGGATGCGGTGACGACGCCGAGCCCCTGGGCCTTTGCCGCATCGCCTTCGGCCGCGGTCGCGTAGCCGTTCTCGACCATCCGGTCGATCACCCAGTTGCGCCGCTCGATCGCGCGTTCCGTGAAGCGGAAGGGATGGTAGTTGTTCGGCCCCTTGGGCAGCGCGGCGAGATAGGCGGCGTCGGCCAGCGTCAGTTCGTAGAGCGACTTGTTGAAATAGGTCAGCGCCGCGGCGGCGACGCCATAGCTGCCAAGGCCGAGGAAGATGTCGTTCAGATAGAGCTCGAGGATCTTGTCCTTCGGATAGGCCTGGTCGATGCGCATCGCCAGGATCGCTTCCTTGATCTTGCGATCGATGCTGCGCTCGTTGGTCAGCAGGAAGTTCTTGGCGACCTGCTGGGTGATGGTCGAGGCGCCGACCATCCGCTGTCCGGAGCCATAGGCCTTGGCGTTCTGGACGACGGCGCGCACGATCCCGAAGAAGTCGACGCCGCCGTGGCTGTAGAAATTCTTGTCCTCGGCCGAGATGAACGCCTCTTTGACGATCGGCGGAACCGCCTGGATCGGCACGTAGAGCCGGCGTTCATGCGCGAATTCGCCGATCAGCGTCCCGTCTGCGGCATGGATGCGCGTCGTGACGGGCGGCTCGTATTTGGCCAGGACTTCGTAGCTGGGAAGTTCGTCGACAAGACCCGAGACGTACCAGGCGACCACACCGGCACCAAGCAGGAACAGCGCGGCGCCGATCCCGAAAAAATACCCGACGATTCGCAGCATAAGGCCGGTGTTTCCGCTGAGATTTCTGTCGCTTGTATCGTCACTTGCACGCCATTCGCGGCGAAACTATGGGTCGTTGGCAATGAAAGTCAATTCGCCTGCTGGATGGCCAAGTATTGGCGTCACCATGTGCACGGCCGACGAGCGGCGCAGCGAACCCGAGGTCGAGGAAAAGCCGCGCCGCCACAGGAAGAAGCAGGCCGCGAATGCAGCAGCCTGCCCGGTCGGCCGTCCTAGCCGAACTGCAGGAAGAGCTTCGAATAGGGTGGCTTCAGGCCGCCGATGGCCTTTTTCGCCGCCGCCGCATCGCCGGACTGGACGGCGGTCTGCAACGCTTCGACGCTCGCCATGAACGGCTTCATCGCCGCCTCGAAGGCCGGATTGTCCGTGGCGTCGGCCGGCGGATGGTCGGCGATCTGCATGGCGAGATAGTGGAGCACCGCGGCATCGCCGACCAGCGCGGCCATGCCGACCGCGTCGAGATTGCCGTAGTCCCTGCCGAGCACGTGTTCCATCTCGGCATGATAGGCATTCATCCGGTCCGAGAAGGAAATGACGCCGTTGCGCATATGGAGGCCGCCGATCTGGTCGCGGATCGCTTCCAGGGTCTCGTGCGCCGCCGGCAGCTTCCCGTCGGCCACCTCGCCCGCCGCGGTCTTGGCGATCTCGCTGACCTTCGCCAGCGTCTCCTTGTAGGCCGGATCGTCGGCATAATGGGGCGGCGCGGCCGCGTAGTCGGCGGCAAGCGCATCCCATTTCTGCTCGAAATCGGCGACCGCCTTGGCGGCCTGCTCGGGCTTGTTGGCATTGGTGAAGAACAGCGCGCCACGATAATCGCCGTAAGCGGCGCGCATGTCCTTCTCGAAGTCCTGAACCGGACCTGCGATCGCCATCGAACCGAAGGTGACGGCGGCAGACATCGCAAGCAGGGTTCCACGCAGGATTGTCATTGCATTATCCCTCACGACAAAGATTGGTCCGACATAAGCTAGTGCGGTAGGCCATTCGTTGATCTCGGACAAGGATGATCATGATCCGGGGACAAGAACGGTCGTGGCGGCCGGCGCGAGCGGGAGCGACCGCATTGCTGTACCCTTGGCGCCGGTATCGCGCCATCCGGTGAAGGCGGCTTGAATGGCTGTGAGCAAGGAAATCGCGGCGGATTTCGATCGCCGCATCTTCGAAATGCGCATGGAACGGAGCCGCGCCGACCTGTTCGGCATGCTCGAACGGCTCTATGGCGACCACCCCGGTTACGGGGCCTTCTGCGACCGGCTCGTCGCCGCGCTTGAAACGGCATGGGCCGAACGGCCGGAGGAGCTCAAGTGGCTCGACCTCAGGCGCGACCTCGAGCCGGACTGGTTCCAGCGGCCGGAGATGGCCGGCTACGTCTTCTATGTCGATCGCTTCGCCGGCAGCATCCGCGGCGTACTCGACCGTCTCGACTATCTCCGGGACCTCGGCATCACCTATGTCCACTTCATGCCCTGCCTCAAGCCGCG
>JAGRKY010000265.1 GCA_020442095.1 Bauldia sp. | reverse complement strand
GTGTCTTCTGCGGCCTCGCCGGCGCTTATCTCTCGCTTGGCTACGTCTCGCTCTTCGCCAACAAGATGACCAACGAACGCGGGCTGATCGCCCTTGCCGCGATCTTCTTCGCCAAGGGCGCGCCGCTTCCCACGGCGCTGGTCGCCCTGCTCTTCGGCACCGCGACCGCCCTTTCCGTCCGCCTGCCGCAGATGACCGGCGCCGCGCCGCAACTGCTGCAGCTCATCCCCTATGTCGTGACGGTGCTGGCGCTGGTCGTCGTCGGCATCCGCAATGCCCGCAACCGCAGCCGCCACGGCGCCTGGAAGTTCGACGTCCAGTGAGATGAGGAAACGCCGGCGAAGGAGAGCTTCGCCGGCGCAGTTCCTTCCGCGTCAGGCCGGATGTTCGGCCAGCCAGTGGCGGGCGATATCGAGCCGGCCGGCGACCCAGACGTCGTCATGGGCAGCAATGTGGTCGAGGAGCCGCGCCAGCCCGACCGCCCGGGCGGGATGGCCGATAAGCCGGCAATGCAGACCGACCGACATCATCTTCGGCTGGGTCGCGCCTTCGGCATAGAGCATGTCGAAGCCGTCGCGATGGAAGACGAAATAGTCGTCGGAAGTCGCGAACAGCCCGTTGGTGAACTTTGTGTCGTTGTTGGCCTGGCTGTAGGGCACGACGAGGTGCGGCTTGCCGGCGACCTCGACGTAATAGGGCAACTCGTCGTTGTAGGAGTCGCTGTCGTAGAGGAAACCGCCTTCCTCGGCGACGAGACGCCGGGTGTTGACGCTCGGTCCGTAGCGGCAATACCAGCCATAAGGCCGCTCGCCGAGGGTCTTCTCGAGGCTGGTGATCGCCCTGGCGATATGGTCGCGCTCCTCGGCCTCCGAAAGCTTGTAGTGCTCGATCCACCGCCAGCCATGGCAGCAGATGTCATGGCCGGCATCGCGGATCGCCTTTGCGGCATCCGGGTTCCGCTCGAGCGCCAGGGCGCAGGCGAAGACGGTAAGCTTCAACCCGCGCTCCTCGAAGAGCCGCAGCACCCGCCAGAAGCCGACACGGCTGCCGTATTCGAACATCGATTCCGCCGCGAGGTCGCGATCCCCGTGCGGTACCGGGGAGGAACCGATCTCGGTCAGGAAGGCGTCGGAATGCCCGTCCTCATCCATGAAGGAATATTCCGAGCCCTCCTCGTAGTTGAGGACGAAGTTGACCGCGACGCGCGCGCCGCCCGGCCAGTTCGGATTGGGGGGATTGGCGCCGTAGCCGATGATGTCACGAGCCGTATGTGTCACGGGATGCCCTCCTGTTGCGCTCGGGTCAGGTCGGCGTCCTCCCGCCACCGACAAAGGACGGTCTCCGGGTCGGCGGCCATGATGCCGGCCGTCCCGAAATCGCTGATCGTGAAGGATGCGGCGGTGGCTCCCGCCCGCGCCGCGGCCGCGATGTCGCCGCCTGTATGGACGAGCGCCGCCATGAAGGCCCCGGAGAAGCTGTCCCCAGCCCCGGTCGCGTCGACGACCCGCGCCGGGCAGGCCGGCACCCGCAGGTCGCGATCCGTGCGGGCATCGTGAACGAGGCAGCCCTCGGGCCCGAGCTTGACGACGATCAGCCGCGGTCCGAGCGCCGCCAGTTCCCTCGCGGCACGCGGCCAGTCTTCCGATCCGGTCAGCCGGCGCACCTCGACCGCGCTCGGCAGGAAGACATCGACCCGCGAGACGATGTCGCGGAGCCGCGCCTCGTTGCCGGGGATGTAGTCCTGTTGCGGGTCGAAAGCCGTCAGGCCGGGCCTCCCGGCGAGGAAACGCGACAGCGCGTCGGTGGCATCGAGGCTCATCGCCAGGATGAGGAAGCCTTCCGCCGCCAGATACTCCGCCGGGATATCGGCCGGAAACGGCGACAGATCGGCAAATTCCTCCTCGGTGTGGTGGTAGGTCCAGATCCGCTCGCCATCCGGCTGGTAGGCTACCTCGACATGCAGCGTCGGACGATCGCGGGTCGGAAAGCCGGCGAGCGAAAAGCCGCGCTCCGTCAGTCGGCTGAGCGTCCCTTCCGGGATGTCGTTGCCGATCGGCGCAACGATCTCCGCCGTCGGCTCGAAGATGCGGGCCGCGAAACCTCCGTAGAGGGCATCCCCGCCGCCCACCCGCTGCTGCAGCGAGCCGTCGGGCAGGATGATGTCGTCGCTCGTCACGTTGCCGAGACAGACGAACCGCGGCGCCGTCATTGGCCGGCCGCCTCCTCCGCCCTGCGGAACTGGATCATCGCGACGTGATAGGCGTAGAGCTGGAGCGGCACCGTATAGACCAGCGGCGACAGCCGCTCGATCATCGGCGGAAGCTTGATGACGGCATCGGCGAGCGTGTCGAAGGTCGGGTTGTCCTCGGCCGTGATCGCATAGACGACGCCGCCTGCCAGCCGCCCCTGCTCGGCCGTGTCCCGCGCCCGCGGCACCGACAGCCCGTTCGGCGCCACCAGCCACAGCGGGTCGCCGGCTTTCTGCGACTGGTAGTGGTGATACTCCTCGAGCGGGATCGCCAGCGCATGATCGCGCGTGCATTCCTTGATCTTCGCCGCCCCGAAGAAGGCGCCTGCGAAAGACGGCCCGCCGCCGCAGAAGAGATGGATCGGCTTTGCCGCCTCGGCCTCCGCCAGGCGGGCGACCTCCGCTTCCGTGCCGGCGATCACCGCCGCGATCTGGTCGGGTACCGCATCGAGGGCAGCGCTCAGCTCGTCGACCCGGGCCGTGCTGCCGCCGCGCGCCGCGAGGACCGCGATCGCAAGCGCCGAGAGAAGCCCGATCGCCGCCGTGCTCGCCTGGGTCGGCCAGCCCTTGCGCTCGGCATGGATCAGCATCGCCTCGTCGGATTCGACCATGAGGGTCGATCCCGGCGTGTTGCTGAGGGCGAGCGTCCGGGCGCCAAGCGCCCGTGCCCGCAGCATCGCCTCGACCGTCCGGGTGGTCGTCCCGGTCGAGGACAGCGTCACCACCAGCGTGTCGGCATCGATGGGCGCATGGAAATAATAGGCAAGGTCGAGCGCCTGCATCGGCTCGCAGGGCACGCCGAACCCTTCCTCCAGCAGCACCCGCGCCGCGACCATCACCGCATAGGAATCGCCGCAACCGGTGAGATAGACCCGGCGCGGCGGCCGGGCGGCGAAATCCCGGGCGAAACGGGCGATGTCGTCGCGTGCGCCGTCAAGCGTGGTGCGGAAGGTCTCCGGCTGGCCGGCGATCTCGGTCCGGGTGATCTCGACCCGGCGCCGACGGACGGGGTTCAGCGCATCGTCGGCCGGAAGCGCCTTGATCCGGGCCGCCTCCTTGTCGAACAGGGCGCGGACGATCGCGCGGGATCGCTCGTCGAGCGGTGAATCGGCTGCAAGCAGCGGTGTTTCCAGAACGGGCGATGTCATGTCGGCGCGTGTTTCCGTGTCTCTTTCCGTGTGCAATCAGGCGGCGTCGCCGGCCTCGATGTGGTGGCGGTAGTCGGTGATCCCGGCGGCAAGGTCGAAGCGCGGCTTCCAGCCGAGGTCGCGGCCGATCTTTGCGATATCGAATTCGGTCTGGACGTCGGGGACGTCGTCGGCGCCGGGAACCAGGACCGGCTTCGCGCCTTCGATCGTCGCTGCCGCGATCCGCGCGATCTCAGGCATGGTGAAGGCCTCGCCGGCCCCGACGTTGTACTCGCGGTCCGGCAGGGTCTGCGCCTCGAGCGCGGTGGCGATCGCCTCGCCGGCGTCGTCGACATAGACGTAGTGGTAGATGAAATCGTTGTCGCAGGGGATCTCGGTCGCCCGCCCCGCCGCCGCGTCCCGGATCAGCGATCCGAGGTGGCAGTTGGCCCGGCGGTAAGGACCGTAGACCCGGGCGATCCTGAGGCTGACGCCATCGACGCCGTATTCGACCGCGAAGCCGCGGATAAGCTGCTCGCAGGAGACCTTCGACGCGCCGTAGACCGAGGTCGGCCGCAGGGGCGTCGTCTCGTCGATCCGCCCGGGACCGACGTCGCCATAGACGCTGATCGACGAGCAGAAGACGAAGCGTTTCATCGCGTAAACGCGCGCCAGGTCGAGGAGCAGCGCCGTCCCGTCGATATTGGCCTTGACGATCTCCAGCGGCTGCCCCTTGAAGAGCATCGGCCCGGAGATCGCGCCGCAATGGACGATCGCCTCGATCCGGTCCCGCTCGATGATCGCCTCCAGCGCCGCGCGATCGTTCAGCGCGAGCACCGTCAGCCCCTTGTCGTCACGCCCGAAATCGGTGAGGTCGACCGCCGTCACCTCGTGGCCGCGTTTGGCGAGAAGCGGCCGCAGCGCCATTCCGATCAGCCCGGCACCGCCGGTCAGCAACACTCTCATCGCAGGAACGTCCTTCTGTCTGTGCGGCAGGCGCCGCCGTAATTTGCGGCCGATCCCCTCATCCCGGCATCGCCACGTCGCGATAGAGCCGCTCCAGCTTCTCGCGGAATGGCGGTTCGAGCTTCTTGAGCGTGCCGGCACGCGGATCGGCCCCCGCCAGCATGGTGTCGGTGGCATCGCGGGAGAAATCGACGACGAAGCGCACACGCTCCGCCCGGCGCTCTTCCACCGCTACGGGGACGGTGGCGAGCGACCGGCCCTCGCGCAGCGCCCGCTTGACCTCGTCGACGACGACGCAGGCATCCTCCATCGCCTGGGTCGCCCCCTGCCCGAGCGTCGGCACCATCGGATGCGCCGCATCGCCCACCAGCAGCACGCGCTCCGCCGGGCCACGGAACTGGACCGACGCCTCCTGCAGCCGCGCCCAGTGGATGCTGTCCGAATGCCGCTCGATCGCATCGATAAGGAACTGCGCCTCGCGGGAGGCCACGCCGGTCGCCGGCCGGTAGACCGCGGTCAGCGCCTCGGCTTGTTTCATCTCCTCCGGCACGCCGCTATCGGGCGGAATCGGAAAGGAACCGGCGAGGTAGACGAAATCCCCCGGCACCCGGTAGGCAAGCAGCCGGTTCGGCCCGTTGAACCACTGGCCATAGTCGTCGATCGGGCAGTCCGGACCGACGGAGAAGAGCAGCCGATAGAGGCAGACGCCGAGGAATACCGGCGGATTGTCGCCGCTGAAGGCGGTCCGCACCTTGGAATAGCGGCCGTCGCCGCCGATCAGCAGGTCGATCCCCTCCACCGTCTCGACGCCGCCGGCCGTCTTGTCCTGCCACGTCGCGTTCAGGCGTCCGTCATCCGCGACGGCGCAGGTCTCGAGCTCCGCGCCATAATGCACGGCATCGCCGAGCGGGCTGCGCAGCAGCGCGTAGAGCTCCGCCCAGCGGATCCGGATCCCGTCATTGTCCGCGACCTCGGCAAGGTCGAGATTCATCAGTTCCTCGCCGGAGGTCAGCGCGACCGTCCAGCGTTTCCAGGGGAGGCTGGCCGCGACCAACGCTTCCGCCTGCTCCGGCATGAAGCCCGACAGCGACTTGATCCCGTTCGGCCCGATATTGACGCCGGTGCCGGCGTCGGCATGGTCGACCGTCGTCGCCCTCTCGAGGCAGATCACCTCGACCCCCGGCTCGTCGCGAAGCCCGGTCGCGATCAGGCTCCCGGCGATCCCGCACCCTGCGACGAGAATGCGCTGGCGCCCACTGTTTCCGTTCGCTCCACCCGCCATCGTCAGGCGCGCTCGCTGATCACGGCGATGATGCCGCCGCCGTCCGGCCCCTGGTGCTTCGCACCGCCCGAGACGAAGAGCGCCGTGTCGTTGAGGATGCCCGCGGCGATCGCGCCGACGGCGGCGCGGATATGGCGCTGCTGGTCGATATCACCGTCATCGAGCATGGTGTGCGGCCGACCACGGATCAGCCCGTCCAACGACGCTTCGCATTTGACGAAGCCGGCACGGATGCGCCCCGCCTCGGCCGCCGGAATCTGCATGCCGGGCGAGAAACCAAGCGCGCGAACCACCGCATGCATGCCGTCGACATCGAGCGCATCGGCGAATGTGCTATGGGCGATCGCCAGCGGCCCGGTCCATTTGTCGCTCATGCCGATCACGATCACCTCGTTGCACTTCACCTCGCCCCCCGCCGAAGCGCTGGCGACCGAGGAGAAGATCGACATGTCCTTGAAAAGGTTGGCTTCGACCGCCCGGTCGGGCGCCACTTCGCCAAGCGCCCTGGCGGCGCCAAATGCCGAAGCTCCCAGCCCGGACAGCATCAGCTTGCCCGGGTTGTCGGCGACCGCCGGCTTGCCCGCCGCCGCCCCTGCGGCGATCTCGGCAAGGGAGAAGGCCGGTCCCTTGATCTGGACGAAATGGACATCGGCCGGATCGTCGATCCCCGCCTTCGCCATCGCCTCGCTGACCGCATCCGCGGTCATATCGATCTGCGATTGCCGGCCGATATCCGCCGGCTCGAATGGCGCGGTGAAGGCGACGCCGACCGCGAGCG
>JAGRKY010000264.1 GCA_020442095.1 Bauldia sp. | reverse complement strand
CCCCAGGACGCCTTCAGCATCAGCGGATAGCCGATCTTCTCGGCCATCGCGGCAACCGCGTCCATGTCGTCGGGCAGCGGCTCGGTCGCCGGCACCACCGGGACGCCGATCTCTATCGCCAGATTGCGCGCCGCCACCTTGTTGCCGAGCCGGCGCATCGTGTCGGGCGTCGGTCCGATGAAGATGATGCCGTTGCTCGCACAGGCTTCGGCGAATTCCGGGCTTTCCGACAGGAGGCCGTAGCCCGGATGGATGGCATCGGCCTTCGATTCCCGCGCAACGCGGATAATCTCGGGGATCGAGAGATAGGCCTCGATCGGGCCGAGACCCCGGCCGATCTGGTAGGCCTCGTCGGCCTTGAAACGGTGGAGCGCGAGCTTGTCTTCCTCGGCGAAGACCGCGACGGTCTTCATGCCGAGCTCGTTTGCGGCGCGGAAGACGCGAATGGCGATTTCAGAGCGGTTGGCGACGAGGATTTTCTTGATCTGCACGACGAGCCCCGGATGTCGTTCCCGATAAACCGGCATAGTGAGCCGGATACACGCAATTGTGCGCCTGCGAACGCAATTTGTGCAAGTGCGAAACGGCGCTCTGAAGCTTGCCCGGCAAACCGGACGGCTGTCCGGCGTCGCGGCAATCATGCTAAGGAACGAGCTGAATCCCGGGGGAGGATCGCACTATGCCGGAAATCATCGTTTATGCCGCCGAAGGGCGATCGCCGGAGCAGAAGAAGGGCCTGATGAAGGACCTCACCGACGCGATGGTGAGGAATTTCGGCGTGCCCGCCGAGGTGGTGACGGTGCAGATCGTCGAGTCGCCCAGGATCAACAAGGCCAAGGGCGGCATCCCCTTCTCCGAGCGATGAGCGGGGCTTCCCGATGATCACGATTTTCGGCTCGATCAACGTCGATCTCGTCTGCCAGGTGGCCAAGTCGCCGATGCCCGGCGAGACGGTGATGGGCTCCGACTACCGGCTGATCCCCGGCGGCAAGGGCGCCAACCAGGCGCTCGCCGCCCGCCGCGCCGGGGCCGAGGTGAAGCTCGTCGGCGCGATCGGCGACGACGACATGGCCAATGCGGCGCTGACCGAGCTGGAGCCCGCCGGGGTCGACCTCACGTCGGTCGCCCGCCGCCACGGCACCAGCGGCATCGCCATCATCACCGTCGACGAAAAGGGCGAGAACACCATCGTCGTCTCGCCCGGCGCCAATGCCTCGGCCGAAGCCGGCCAGGTCGCGCCCGACGCCTTTTCGGCCGGCGACACGCTGCTCCTCCAGATGGAGGTGCCCTATGCCGAAAACATGAAGGTCGCCGCGCAGGCGAGCGCGGCGGGGGCGCGGGTGGTGCTCTCGGTCGCGCCCTTCACGCCGCTCACCCCGGCCGAGCTCGGGCCGACATCCATCGTCATCGTCAACGAGCACGAGGCGGCCGATTTCGCCCGCTATTTCGGGCTCGGCGCACACGGCGACCAGGCGGTGGTGACGGCACTCGCCCGCCGCCTCGACCGCACCGTCATCGCGACGCTCGGGCCGGAGGGCGCGGTCGCCAGCGGCCCGGACGGCCTGATCAAGGTGCCGGCGCTTCCCGTGACGCCGGTCGACACCACCGGCGCCGGCGACACCTTTGCCGGCGTGCTTGCAGCCTTCCTCGACGCGGGCGCCGACCTCCAGACGGCAATGGCCAAGGCGGCGATCGCCGGCTCGCTCGCCTGCACGAAGCACGGCGCCCAGCCGAGCTTCCCGACGAGGGAAGAGATCGACACGGCCGCCGGATAACGCCTGAAGTCTTTGCGGTTGCCCTGCCGTGTGTACTAAAATGTCAGCAAGGCGCCCCGGGGAGGACGCCTCCCCTTCCTCAGAGAAAGAACAACCATGGCCACGCCTACCGACGACCCGACCGTTGTGCCGATGAACCAGATGTCCGAACGCGCCAAGGCCCCGCGGGTCCTGAGGCTGCATGGCGACGACAACCTCGTGGTGTCGGTCGATCCGATCCTGCCCGGCGCCGTGGCCGAGGGCGTGACCGCGATCTCGCGCGTGCCGAAGGGCCACAAGATGGCCGTGGTCGATATCGCCGAAGGCGCGCCGGTGCTGAAATTCGGCCAGATCATCGGCTTCGCCACCGCGCCGATCAAGGCGGGCGAGCACATCCACAGCCACAACTGCGCGGTGAAGGCCTTCGAGCGCGACTACAAGTTCGCCGAGGCGGCGGTCGAGGAGAATATCCTGCCGGTCGAGCAGCGGCGGACCTTCGAGGGCTACAGGCGGGCAAGCGGCCGGGTCGGTACCCGCAACTATATCGGCGTGCTGACCAGCGTGAACTGTTCCGCCTCGGTCGCCCGCTTCATCGCCGAGGCGGTGAACCGCTCCGGCATGCTCGACGACTATCCCGAGGTCGACGGAGTCGTGCCCTTCGTCCACGGCACCGGCTGCGGCATGGCCGGCCAGGGCTCGGAGGGCTTCGCGACGCTGCAGCGGACCGAATGGGGCTATGCCAAGCACCCGAATATCGGCGGCGCCCTGCTCGTCGGGCTTGGCTGCGAGGTGATGCAGATCCCAGGCCTGATGGAGGACCACCGCATCGAGGAAGGCGAGACCTTCCGCACCATGACCATCCAGGCGACCGGCGGCACCCGCAAGACGATCGAGCGCGGCGTCGAGATGATCCGCGAGATGCTGCCGACCGTCGCCGCGGTGAAGCGCGAGACGGTGCCGGTATCGGAGCTGATGGTGGCGCTGCAATGCGGCGGCTCGGACGGCTATTCCGGCATCACCGCCAATCCGGCGCT
>JAGRKY010000263.1 GCA_020442095.1 Bauldia sp. | reverse complement strand
GCGCCGCACCAGTTCGCCGCCGACCTGCATCTCATCGACTGGCTGACCGAGAAGGGCTACGCCTTCGACGTCATCACCGACGACCTTCTCCATGCCGAGGGCGCCTCGGTGCTCGATCGCCACCGCGTCGTGGTGACCGGCAGCCATCCCGAATACTGGACGGCGCGGATGCTCGACGCGCGTGACGACTGGCTCGATCGCGGCGGGCGCTTCCTCTATCTCGGCGGCAATGGCTTCTACTGGGTGACCGGTGTCGCGGAGGACGAGCCGGACGTCATCGAGGTCAGGCGCTATTCCGGAACGCGGACCTGGGCCGGCGAGCCGGGCGAAGAGACGGTCAGCGTCTCCGGCGAACGCGGCGGGCTGTGGCGCGATCGGGGGCGGGCGCCGAACAACCGCGTCGGCATCGCCTTCACGGGCCAGGGATTCGACCGCGGCGCCGCCTATTACCGGACCGAAGCGAGTTACGCGGACGACCATGCCTGGATCTTCGCGGGCGTCGACAGCGATGTGGTGGGCGCCGGTCCGTCGCTGGTGCTCGGCCACGGGGCGGCCGGTTTCGAGATCGACAAGGCCGATACCCGGATCGGGACGCCGCCGCACGCGGTGGTGCTCGCCTCGACCAAGGCCTTTACCGATGCCTATCAGTCGGCGATCGAATGCTTCCCGCAGATCCATCCCTGGACGGGCGGGTCCCATCCGCAGTCAGGCGTCCAGTCGGACATCCTGTTCATGCACGGGCCGAAGGGCGGCGCTGTCTTCTCGGCCGGCTCGATCATCTGGTCGGCGACGCTTTCGGCATCCGGCTACGACAGCGACACGTCGCGGATCACCCGGAATGTGCTCGAGGCGTTTCTCGGCGGGCCGCTCCCCGGTGCGCCGGAGAGCTGAAGCCCGCCCTGTCGATTGACTCGCGTCAGATGATGCTGCGGATGCTGCCGCCGTCGACACCCCAGACGGCCGAGGTGACGAAGCTCGCGAGATCCGAGGCGAGGAAGACGATGACGTTGGCCACTTCCTCCGGCCGTCCGAGCCGGTTGAGCGGAAGCTGGCGCAGCGACATCTCATGCTCGACGGCTTCCTGCGGCGGCATCTTGTGGAACTTGGCCATCGTATCGGCAAAGCCATCCGGCTTCGTCCAGAACGGCGTCCAGACGGGGCCGGGAGCAACCGCGTTGACGCGGATGTTCGGGCCTTCCGAGCGGGCAAGGCCCTTGGTCAGGGCGAGCACCGCGGCCTTGGAGGCGGAATAGTCGACGGGCACCGGCTCCGGCTGGCGGGCGAGGTCCGACGCATTGTTGACGATGACGCCGCCGCCACCCTCGCGCAGGCGCGGAAGCGCAGCGCGGCAGGCGCGGACGTAGCTCATGAAGTTGAGGTTCATCGTCGCGTCCCAGTCGGCGTCGGTCAGCTCGTCGAAGGTGCGGACCGCGCCCGAGCCGACATTGTTGACGAGGACGTTCAGCCGGTCGTCGAAGGGCTTGAGGGCGCGCGTGATGCCGGTCGCGATGTTCTGCTCTTTGGTCAGGTCCGCGACCTCGACCGACACGGTCGATCCGAGGGCGGCTGCCTCCGCCTTCACTTCAGCGAGCGCGTCGCCATCGATATCGAGCAGAGCAAGGTTCGCCCCTTCGCCGGCGAATGCGAGCGCTGTCGCTCTACCGATGCCTTTGGCCGCTCCAGTGATCAGAACGACTTTGCCGGCTAGTCCCGTATCCATTTCTTCCTCCGATGTTATTGGGCGGCTAGATCGAGGCGCCTTCGGCGCCGGTGCGGAAATCGAAACTCGTCGTCAGGCCGCCATCCGCCATGAGCTCTGCGCCGTTGACGGCGTTGGAGGCCGGCGAGAGAAGGAACATTGCGGCCATGGCGACATCGTCCGGCGAAAGGATCTCGCCACCGGGCTGGCGCTGTGACCTGACCGCCAGGAATTTCTCCGGATCGGCTGCCGACTTCAGGTGCTTTTCGAACAGGCCGGCCATCATCGGGCCCGGGCTGAGGACGTTGATCCTGATGCCGTTGCGGGCGTGGTCCATGGCGACCGTGCGGGCGAGCTGGCGGACGGCGCCCTTCGATGCGGCGTAAGTCGCGAGCTGTTGTTCGGCGAAGGTCGCGGCGACACTCCCGATTGCCACGATCGTTCCGCCGCCAAGCGCGACCATCACCGGGATCAAGGCTTTCAGCGCAAGCGCCGTGCCGACGACGTTGACGCGCAGCGTTCGCTCGAAGAGCGCTTTGTCGAGATCGACGATATCGCCGACATCGAGGATGGCGGCGGAGGCCACTATGCCCAGTGTTGCGGCATTCTTCACCTCGGGAAGCGTCGTGACGCTCTGCCAGGTGGCCTCGTCGGAAACGTCACCCTTGACGTGCGTATAGCCGGGCGCGGCTGCAAGGTCCTCGGCGGCACCGGTGACATCGACGCCGACAGTCTTCACGCCGCTGGCCGCGAGGTGACGGCACACGCCAAGCCCGAGCCCCGATGCGGCTCCGGAAACCACGACGGTCTCCGGCAAGGCAAGCGTGAAAGATGGTTGTGTCATGGCTGCTTCTCGCTACGTCCATCGCTGCGCTCGCGTCGAATGCCGGCCCACGCCGGAGCGCTTTCGACAACTCCGAGCGGGCAGATCCCAGGCGGGATCGGCGACATCAACGGTTGAGCATCGCGCTCCTCCCTGAAGCGCAGTCCTTCCTTGTGACCCGGAGAGTAAGCGACCCTCCGGCGGTCGCCGATGAAAAAGAAATCCAGTCTGGATGTTCCTCCCGCCGGGGTGTGCCGGGCCCGGAGGCGCAATGTCTGAAATGGATGAACTGGCCGTTGAATCCGGCCTGATCACGACGCCATCATCGATCGGAAACGACCAAGAAAGAAAAAGGCGACATGGGGGAAAAGCCGAGGGCAAGAGTCGGTCTCATCGGGGCCGGCTTCATGGGCAAGTGCCACGCGAATGCCTTCCGGTCGGCGCCAGGTCTGTTCGACCTGCCGGCGATACCGGAACTGGCTCTGCTGGCCGACGTCAACGAGGAAGCCGCCGCGGCATCGGCCGCGGCGCTGGGCTTTGCCCGGTCGACCGGCGACTGGCGGCAACTGACCGACGATCCCGACATCGACATCGTCGCAATCACCGCGCCGAACAGCCTTCATGCCGAGATGGCGATCAGGGCGCTCGGAAACGGCAAGACGGTCTATTGCGAGAAGCCGCTCTCCGTCGACACGGCGACGGCCAGGACGATGCGCGACGCCGCCGAGGCAAAGAACGCCTGCACCATGGTCGGCTTCAACTTCCTGCGCAATCCGATGATCAAGCTCGCTCGCGAGATGATCGAAGGCGGCGAGATCGGTACGCTGACCGCCTTCCGCGGCATCCATGCAGAGAACTACATGTCCGATCCGCTGGCGGCTCATTCGTTCCGGACCGACCCGGCCGGCGGAGGCGCGCTCTCCGATATCGGCAGCCACATCACCTCGATCGCGCGCTACCTCCTCGGGCCGATCGAGGCGGTGCTCGGCGAGACCGTGACGCTCCATCCCAATCGTCCGGTCGCGCCAGGCGCCAGCGAGCAGCGGCCGGTCGAGGTCGACGACCGTGCGGTGTTCCTCGCCCGCTTCGCCAACGGGGTGAAGGGAACCATCGAAGCGGACTGGGCCTCGACCGGGCGGAAGATGCAACTCGCCTTCGAGGTGGTCGGCACGGACGGGGCGATCGCCTTCAGCCAGGAGCGAATGAACGAGCTTCATGTCTATTCGGCCCGGTCGCCGCGCGGCCGCGACGGGTTCGCCAGGATCGAGACCGGACCGGAGCATCCGCCCTATGGAAATTTCTGCCCGGCCGCCGGCCACCATATCGGGTTCAACGATCTCAAGGTGATCGAGGTCGCCGAACTGATCGATGCCTGGTGCGGGCGCGGCAAGGCCTATCCGGACTTCGCCGAGGCCTTCGCGGTCCAGCAGACGGTCGATGCCGTGAAGGAATCGTCGCGGCGGCATTCGTGGGTAGAGGTCGCATCGATCTAGGCAGCGCGCGATAATGCGCACAAACGGAATCACAGGGAGGTCGGGATGGATCGCTTGAAGGGTAAGGTCGCGCTGGTGACCGGGGCAACGCAGGGCATCGGCCTCGCGATCACGCAACTCTTCACCGAGGAAGGCGCGACCGTCGTCGCGACGGACATGAAGGAGCCGGCGGCCGGCGCGCTGCCGAAGGGTGTCGATTTCGACCTTCTCGACGTCTCCAAGCCGGAAGACTGGGAGCGCGTCGTCTCGGCGGTGCTTGCCAAGCATGGCCGGATCGACGTCCTGGTGAACAATGCCGGCATCGTCTACTGCTACGACCCGATCCACGAAACCAGCCTCGACGACTGGAACAAGGTGATCTCCGTCAACCAGAGCGGCGTCTTCTACGGGATGCGCGCGGTGGTGCCGGCGATGATGGCGCGGAAGAGCGGCTCGATCATCAACGTCTCGTCGATCTGGGGCGTGGTCGGCGCCTCGGGCGTCGCGCCGTATCAGGCGGCGAAGGGGGCGGTGCGGACGATGACCAAGAATGCCGCCATCACCTATGCCAAGGACAATATCCGGGCGAACTCCATCCATCCCGGCATCATCTGGACGCCGCTGATCGAGGCGCAGGACAAGGCGATCACCGACTCGCTGGTCGAAGGCACGCCGCTCGGCAGGCTCGGCCAGGCAAGGGAGGTCGCCTTCGGCGCGCTGTTCCTCGCCAGCGACGATTCCTCATACGTGACGGGAATCGAGCTGCCGGTCGACGGCGGAATCCTCGCCCAGTAGTGACGCCGGGCTTCAGCCGCGCGCGGTGAACTGGGCCATCGTCGTGTCGTAGACCCTCTGGACCTGCTCGAGCAGCGGCAGCTTGCGGTGCACGCGCGACAGGATCTCGACGCCGAAGGGACCCTCGTAGCCGAGGTCGTCCACCGCCTGGAGAAAGCCGACTATGTCGAGCGATCCCTCGCCGGGCAGCTCCCGGTTATGGATCGTGTCGATGTAGAGCGGGAGCTCGATTTCCGGCCGCGCATCGTCGAGCTCGACCCAGGTGACGACTTCCTTCGGCATGCGGCGGATGCGGTCGTTGTCGATGTTGCCGCGGGCCATGTGCCAGATGTCGAGCATGATGCCGCCATTCTTCGCGCCGGCACCCTGGACCAGCTCCGTACCCTGCTCGGGAGTTCGCAGGTTGCTGAATGGCATCAGCTCGAGAGCGATCCGGGTGCCGGCATTCGCTGCGTCTTCGCAAAGCTGGCGGAAGTCGGCGATCATCCTGTCCATCGGCCAGTCGACGTTCCCGTTGTCGTCATAGTCGCCGCCGACCTTGATGTGCCAGGCGCCGAGTCCCTCGGCGGCGCGCAGCAGGTCGGCGCGAACGACGTCCGAGGCCTTCCGCTTTTCGCCGTCGCAGAACCAGTCGGAGATGATCTCGACCTCGACGTATTTCATGTCGTTGTCGTCGAGGATCGCCTTCATCTCCGCGTAGCCGATGCGGTCGGAGACGGACACCAGGTCGGCGTGGACGAAGCCCATGCCGCGGAAGCCGACCTTGCGGGCGGTCTCGACACGGTCGCGGAAATCGAAGGGGCTGATCTCGGTCGGTCCGCTCGCGTAGCAATCGCCGGCGATCGACCAGTAGCTGGCAATGAGTTCTACGGGACGTTTCATGAGCTCCTCCCCCGTGACGACGGTGGCTCCGCCTCTTGTCTGATCCCGACATGCGCCAAGGACGTCATTCCCGTCGAGACCCTATGTGTCCGCTTTGGATATCGTGGGCGTGGTGGCGCGATACGTCATCGGCCGAGCATCTCGAACTGCTTCATCGACGTCTCGTAGGAAAGCCGCGCCTGTTCGGCGAGCGGCCGGACGCGGTGCGCGCGCGACAGGATCTCGACGCCGTAGGGGCCGTCATAGCCGAGGTCGCGAACCGCCTCCAGGAAGCCGCGGATATCGAGGTCGCCTTCGCCGGGGAGTTCGCGATTGTGGACGGTGTCGTGATAGAGCGGCAGTTCCACCTCGGCACGCGCATCATCGATCTCGACGCCGGTGACGACGTCCTTCGGCAGCGCGCGGATGCGGTCGTTGCCGATTCCGGCGCGGGCCATGTGCCAGACGTCGATCATCAGGCCGCCATTCTTCGCGCCGGCGCCCCTGACGAGCGCCAGGCCCTGTTCCGGCGTGACGAGGTTGCTGAAGGGAAGGAGCTCGACGACGACGCTGGTGCCGACGCCGGCCGCCTGATCGCAGAGCTCGCGGAAGTCGGCCATCATCCGGTCAGAAGGCGGGGAGGTGTCGCCGGTCTCGACGATCCCGCCGACGATCTTGATGTGGCGGGCACCGAGCCGCCCGGCGGCATCGAGCAGATCGGTCCGGACCACATCCGAGCGACGGCGCGCATCGCCATCCCCAAACCAGTCGAACAGCACTTCGACCTCGACGTATTTCATGCCGTTGTCGTCGAGGATGCTCTTCATGGCGTCGTAGCCGATGAGGCGGGAGACCGCCTGGATGTCCTCGTGGACGAGGCCGACGCCCTGGAAGCCCACCTTCGCCGCGGCCTCGATCCGGTCGCGGAAGTCGAAGGGGCTGACCTCGCTCGGACCGGCGGCATAGCAGTCGCCGGAGATCGACCAGTAACTTGCGACAAGTTCCACCGGACGCGCCATCTGTTCCTCCCGGACATTCGCCCAGACCACCGCCTTTCCGGCGGATTCTTCCCGTCAGTTTCCGCCGCTCCGCCGGTTCGTCAACCTCCCGTCGCTGGCCGATGATCCCGAGGACGGGATCAGGCGCGGGCGTCCTGAAGGATCAGGTCGGCTCCCTTTTCGCCGATCATGATGGTTGCGGCATTGGTGTTGCCGGAGACGACGGTCGGCATGATCGAGGCATCGACGACACGGAGGCTGCCGACGCCGCGGACACGCAGCCGGGGATCGACGACCGCCCCGTCGTCGACACCCATCCGGCAAGAGCCCGCCGCGTGGAGGAGCGACAGGCCGTTCTGCCGGCAATGGGCCATGAGGTCGTCGTCGGTCCGGCAGTCCGGGCCAGGCGATATCTCAGCCGCGACATAGGACTTGAGCGGTTCGATTTCGGCCAGCTCGCGGCATACCTTCAGCGCCGCGACCATCGCCTTGTGATCAGCTTCGCTTTCAAAGAAGTTGAAGAGGATCGCCGGCGCAGCCCGCGGGTCGGGGCTCTTGAGGCGGACGGAGCCGCGGGAATCGGGCCGGATGTGCTCGGCGAGGACGGTGAAGCCGGAGAACGGCCGCGGCGAGAGATCCTCGCCGGTGCACCAGGCCATCAGGGTGATCATCATGTCGACCCGGTCCATGGCCGGGTCGGTGCGGACGAAGACGTTGGCATAGTTGCCGTTGCTCGCCATCGGGCCTGTCTTGAAGAGCAGGTACTGGGCCATGGCGGCCGTCCGCTTGAACAGGTTGTTGGCGAGGTCGTTGACCGTCACCGGCTTGGTGCAGCGGTATTCGAGGCCGACGCCGAAGTGATCCTGGAGATCGGCGCCGACGCCCGGCATGTCGGCGACGACCGGGATGCCGAGCGACTGGAGAAGATCGCCGGGGCCGATTCCGGAGAGCTGCAGGAGCTGGGGCGAGTTGTAGGCGCCGCCGCAAAGGACGACTTCCCTGCGCGCCCTGGCGGTCTTCTCGGAACCCCCGACCTCGTAGACGATGCCGGTCGCGCGGCCGTCCTCGACCGTGATCTTCCGGGCGAGGGCGCGGGTCACCACCTTGAGCGAGGGCAGGGGGCCGAGCGAACGGAGATAGGCGGCGGCGGTGCTCCAGCGGCGCGCCTTGCGCGTCGTCACCTGGACGTAGCCGGTGCCGTCCTGGGAATCGCCGTTGAAGTCGTCGTTCAGCGGTGCGCCACGCTTGTGCGAGGCTTCGATGAAGGCGTCGGCGAGTTCATGCCGGCTCGGCAGATCGGAGACCCAGAGCGGTCCGTCGACGCCGTGATACTTGTCCGCGCCGCGCTCCTGATGCTCGGCCTTCTTGAAGAAGGGCAGGACGTCGTCGAAGCCCCAGCCTTCGCAGCCGAGGTCGCGCCAGCCGTCGAAATCCTCGCGCTGGCCGCGCACGTAGATCATGCCGTTGATCGAGCCGGTGCCGCCGAGCACCTTGCCGCGCGGCTGGAACAGGCGGCGATTGTTGAGATGCGGCTCCGGTTCGCTCTCGTAGCACCAGTTGACGCTCGGGTTGGCGTAGAGCTTGGCGTAGCCGAGGGGGATATGAATCCACGGGTTGGTGTCGTTGCCACCGGCCTCGAGCAGCAACACCTTGTGTCCGGCCTCGGCAAGCCGGGCCGCCACGACACAGCCCGCGGAGCCCGCTCCGACGACAATGTAATCGAAGATATCTTCTTCGCCGCTCAAACTCATCTTCCTTTCGAGAAAGGTCGGTTTCAGTCGCTCGCGGAAATGCGAAGCAGGACCTTCAGTTCATCGCCGTCCGGGTCGAGGAGCCGTTCGAATCCGAGCGGGAGCGCATCGTCGAGCTCGACGATGCTCGTCACGATCTTCTCGACGGGGAACAGGCCGCTGCCGATCAGCGACATCACCCGCGGCCAGCTGTCCGACGGATAGCAGATGCTGCCGCGCACGATGATGTCCTTGAAGACCCAGTCGAGGAGATTGACCTCGACAGGGCTGGTCTGAAGTCCGAGCTGGACGACGGTGCCCTGGCGGCGAACCGCGGCGACGCAGGCATTGAGCGCCGGGCCGACGCCGGCGCATTCGATCGCCGCGTCGACGCCAATGCCCTCTTCGGTCACGGCGCGGACGACATCGGCGAGATTGTCGCGCTTCGGGTTGACCATGACGGCGCCCGGCAGAAGCGCGGCCGCCGCGTCCAGCCGTTTCTGGTTGGTCTCGGTGACGATGATGGTGGCGGCGCCGGCTGCTCTCGCGGCGAGGCCGCAAAGGGCGCCGATCGGGCCGAAACCGGAGATCAGCACGCTCGATCCCGGCTTGACCGCCGCGCGGTCGATGGCATGGACGGCGACGGCCGCCGGCTCGACGAGGGCCGCCTGGATGTCGGTGACCTCGTCGGGGACCCGGAAGGCGCTGTAGTCCTTGACGATCGCGAGTTCGGCCATGCCGCCCCACCACCAGCTGAGGCCGACGACGCCGACCTGCGGGCTGAGCTGATAGAGGCGCCGCTTGCCGTAATATTCGTCGGCGGGCGCCATCTGCGGCTGGATCGAGACGCGATCGCCTACCGAAAGGTGGGTGACGTCCGATCCGACGGCCTCGACCCGGCCGGAGAATTCATGGCCGAGGATCTGCGGCATGGATGCTCCGGTGAAGGGGTGCGGCTCGCGCGTCGAGGAGATCGGTCCGTGGAGATATTCGTGGAGGTCGCTGCCGCAAATCCCGCACAGGAAGGGCTTGACCAGCACGTCATCGGGCTCGAGCGCGCCGGGCGGCGCGACGTCGTCGAGACGAAGATCCTTGCGGTCATGGAAACGGACTGCGCGCATGTCGACCCTCCCTTCCTGCAGATGTCAACCGGAGAAGAAGCCGCCGTCGACGGTGACCTCGGTTCCCGTGAGATACGGGACCATCCCGGAGAGCAGAAACAGCACCGTGTCGGCGATTTCCTTCGGTGTCCCGTAGCGGCCCATGGGGATCGCCTCGTCATAGCGGCGACGCTCGTATTCGGGGTCCGCGGGGTTGACGAGCTGTTCCGACAGCTTCTGGAGCGGCGTGTCGATCGGACCGGCGCAGACGATGTTCACCTGGATGTTGTCGCGGGCGCATTCGGAGGCGGCGCATTTGGTGACGCCGAGGATCGCGTGCTTCGAGGCGGTGTAATCGGAGCGATTGACCGCGCCCTTGAAGGAAAGCAGCGAGCCGTTGTTGACGACCTGGCCACCGCCGGCGCGCTTCATCGCCGGCAGGACGTATTTCATCCCCATGAAGCAGGCCCGGAAATTCACCGCCATGCAGTGATCGAGCTCGTCCATCGTCGTGTCGATGACGCTTTTGTGGGCGCCGCCGACGCCGGCGTTGTTGAAGAAGAAGGTGACCGGGCCAAGCTCGGATTCCGCCCTCTCGACATAGCCGCGGACGTCCGCCTCGACGGTGACATCGGCAACATGGGGCACGACCCTGCCGTCGAAAGCGGCCGCCTCCGCCACCACCTCATCGAGGGCCTCGCGGCGGCGGCCAACGGCGAGAACCGTGCCACCGGCGCGCGCCAGTTCGAGGGTGGTCGCCTTGCCGATGCCGCTGCCGGCTCCGGTGACGATGCCGTTTCGTCCCGTGAAGTCGAACATCGGACTCTCCGTCAGCCCGGCTGAGCGGACAGCGTCCGTGGCCGCGGCCGCGAACGATGCCGGCGATGAAGTTTGAGGCCCATCTGGATGACGATGGCGAAGATCAGCAGAGCGCCGATCGCGAGGCTCTGCAGCCAGTAGGGTGCGCCGATGCTCGACACGCCGCCGACAAGGAAGCGCATCGTGAGCAGACCGATGAAGATGCCGAACACGGTTCCTCGTCCGCCTTCGAGCGCGATGCCGCCCATCAGGCAGGCCGTCACGGCGGAGAGCAGCAGGGTGTCGAAGCCGAGCGGGGTCGCGCTGCCGAGACGAACCGACAGCAGGGCGCCGCCGAGGCCGGCCAGCGTGCCGGAGAGCGCGAAGGCGATGACCATCGGCCGGACGATCGAGACACCGGCGGCCCGGGCCTCCGCGCGGCCGCCGCCGATCGCGTAAATCTCACGGCCCCAGACGGTGTAGCTGAGGAACAGGCCGACGAGGATGAAGACGGCGAACATGATGATCGACAGCGGCGTGAGGATGCCGAGGATCTTGATCGCGAAGAAGTCCGTTTCGACGAGGCGCGGGATCGGGATCGTCACGCTGTTCTCGCCGCTGATGATCAGGGCGAAGCCGCGCAGGCCGATCAGCGTGCCGATGGTGAAGACCAGCGAATTGATGCCGGTCACGGCGATGACCAGACCCTGGAGCCCGCCGAACACGCCGCCAGCCGCGACGGCGATAAGCACTGCCGGGGCGATGCTCATGCCGGTGATGATGAGGTTGACCGCCAGCACGCCGATCACTGCCGCAAGCGAACCGACCGACAGGTCGAACTCGCCGGCCAGCATCGTGACGCCGATGCCGACAGCGACGAGGCCGATCAGCACCGCACCGTCGAGCAGGGCGCCGATGCCGGCGACGGTGTGGTAGGAGGGCAGCATGCTGGCGAAGATGATGTAGATCACCGCCATGAAGATCGCGCGGATGCCGAGATCGGCGATAGTCTCTTTGCGGCTCATCCGCGCCTCCTCTGGAGCATGTGGAAGCCGAGCGTCGCAAGGGCGACGAGGCAGCCGACCACCAGCATGCGCTGGCCGCTGGTGAAGCTGTGGAGCAGCATGAAGTTCTGGAGCAGGGCGATGAAGATCGCACCGAGCGCAGCCTGGATCGGCGAACCCTGGCCACCGCGGAGCGAGATGCCGCCGACCAGAACCGCGGCGATGACGTCGATGTTGAGCCCGGTGAACAGATTGGCGACGGCGAGGCCGAACTGCGAGGCCGCCGAGATCCCGGCGAGGCCGCAGCAAATGCCGAAGAGGGTCAGCGCGATGAGGGACGCCTGGCCGACGCGGAGGCCGCTCGCCTTGGCCGCCTCACGGTTGGCGCCGATCAACAGCAGCTGTCGCCCGAACCGCGTCTTCTGGAGGACGAACCAGGCGATCGCCGTCAGGAAGACGAACGCCCAGCTTTGCGTTGGAATACCGAGTGGTCGTCCGGTTCCCAGCCATTGCGCCGAGTCTGTTCCCAACAGGATGTTCTTGTTGTTGGTCACCAGGGAGGCGAAGCCGCGGAACAGTCCGCCGAAGGCGAGGGTGGTGATGATCGGGTCGGCGCCGAAGGAGATGATCGCCCCCTGGATCGCGCCGGCGGCGGCGGCGAAGAGCAGGGTGATCACCAGGCTGGTGACCAGGTCATATTCGGCCCGCATCAGGAAGGCGAAGACGCAGGCCGAGAGGATGGCCAGCTCTTCGGCGGAAAGCGCGAAGAGATTGCCGGAGATCGTGATGTAGGACATCCCGAGGGCGATGATCCCGGTGATCGACGCCGCGCGGATGACCACGAGCAGATTCTCGAAGGTCAGGAAGGTCGGCGTGGTGGCCGCGCCGACAAGAACGAGAAGGACGATCGCACCGATGATGATCATCGAATTGCGGCGCCTGCGGAAGCGCGCCAGCGCCTCCGTCTCCGGCAAGTCGTCGGACGGTACGCCGGCTTTGAGGATACGCGCTATCACGACACTGCTTCCGCTTCTTCTGCTGTCTCGGGATGGGTGACGTCTCGGAAAAGCGCCTCGGGCGTCACGTCGGTAGCGGGGGCCACGCGAACCAGCCGACCACGGAAGAAGGTGGCGACGGTATCGGCGAGACCGAGGACCTCCTGGTTATCCGAAGACACGAAAATGATGGCGAGGCCCTCGTTGGCCAGCGTCCTGAGATGCCTGTAGATCTCGGCGCGCGCACCGACATCGACGCCCCGGGTCGGTTCCTCGACGAGAAGGATCGACGGCTCGATGCCGAGCCACTTGCCGAGAGCGACCTTCTGCTGGTTGCCGCCGGAAAGGTTGCCGGCCAGGCTGCCGAGGCGGGTAAGGTTGATCTCGAAGAACTCGGCCAGCCGTCCGGTGAGCTCGCGCTCGCGGCGGCTGCTCAGAAGTCCGCCGACGGTGATCTTTTCGATCGACGGCGCGCTGAGATTCTCGAACAGCTTGCGGACGCCGAAGATGCCGTCCCGTTTCCGGTCGTCGGAGCAATAAGCGATGCTCATGCTGATCGCGTCGCGCATGTCGCGCGGGTCGATGGACTTGCCGCGGAGGACGATGTCGCCCTCCTCGCGCGGAACCACACCGGCGATGGCACGAACGATGGCATTGGCGCCGCTGCCGAGCTGGCCGGCAAGGCCGATGATCTCTCCGGCCCGCAGATTGAGGGACACCGGCTCGCTGAGGCCGGGCGCCATGATGTCCTTTATATCGAGCACCGTGTCGCCGATCCTGGAGGCGCCCCGCTCGGGGAACATCTGCTCGAGACGGCGTCCGAGCAGGTGCTCGATCAGCTCGTCGATATCGAGGTCCTTGACCTCGACGGGATCGAAGCTGTTGCCGTTGCGGAAGATCGTCACCCGGTTGGCGATCTCGAAGACTTCGCCGAGCCGGTGGGTCACGTAGATGATCGCCTTGCCCTCGGCGGCGAGGGTGCGGACCACCGACTTGACCTTCTCGATCTCGGTGTCCGAGAGAGCGGCCGTCGGCTCGTCAAGAATGAGGATCCGCGCGTTGCGCGAGAGCAGCCTTGCGATCTCGACCAGCTGACGCTGGGCAACCGAGAGGCTGCCGGCGGGGGTCGAGGGATCGATGTCCTCGAGACCGACGAGCGCGAGGAACGGCTTCACCCGCTCCGCAAGCTGCTTCGTGGTCCAGATGGGATTCGTGTCGCCGCCCAGGCAGATATTCTCGGCAACCGAAAGGGCGGAGATGATGCTGAGTTCCTGGGTGACATAGGCCACGCCGGCATGGAGCGACTGGTGCGGCGTCCGCAGCCGGACTTCCTGGCCGTCAATCTCGATCGTGCCGGAATCGGGGCGCTCGAGGCCGGCGAGGGTCTTCACCAGCGTGCTCTTGCCGGCACCATTCTCGCCGAGGAGGGCCATGACCTCGCCGCGCCTCAGCGTGAAGTCGACACCCTGGAGCGCGGTAACAGCGCCGTAGCGCTTGGCGATCCCGCGCATGCGCAGAATTGTATTCTCGCCGTTCATCGGAGTTCCCTGCACGCGACTGGTCAAAGTGGAGGATGCCGCCCGCAGGCGAGCGGCATCCCTTGGTGTTCAGTCGAGATCAGTAGTTGCAGAGCTCGGCGAAGTTCCAGCCCCAGAGCTTGAAGTTGTCCACGGCTTCCTTGGTGTTGCCAAGTGCCGGGTTGGGGATGAAGTTGAACCGCGAGGGAACACCTTCGTCGGAAGGCTTCTTCTCCGGATCGGCTTCCAGATAGACCTTGCCGTCCTTGACCTCGCCGCTGGTCAGATACTTGTGCAGCGTCTGAACCGACTGCCAGCCTTCGAGGAAGGCCGCCTGGACACCGGTGCCGACCAGCTTCTTGGAGAGCAGGTCAGAGGTATCGCCGTGGCAGGTGCCGCCGACGACCAGAACGTCCACGCCGGGCTTCTTGCCAGCCTCTTCGAGGGCCTGGATGACGCCGGTCGCGAGGCTGTCATTCTCGGTGTAGACCCAGCTGACGTCGTCCTTCACCGGCGGGATGATCTGCGATCCAACCGAATAGCCTTCCTGCGACATGAAGCCGGCAGGCTCTTCCTGGATGACTTCGAGCTTGCCCGCGACGGTGTCACGGAACGACTTGGCGCGGTCAGCACCGGCCGAATAGCCGGCCGGGAAGGTGATGATCAGGCCCTTGTCGCACTTGGCGGTTTCCGACTTTTCGCAGGCGTCGAGCAGCATCTCGGCGGCGGTACGGCCGTTCAGGAAGTCATCGACACCGGCATAGGCCGTCCAGAAAGCTTCCGTGCCTTCGATCGGATACTGGTTGGTGAAGATCACCGGCTTGCCGGTCTGCGACAGAGCACGGAGCGAGCCGGTACCGGCGGCGTTCACATACGGCCACCAGATGAAGCCGGCAACATCCTCGCCGGAGGCCAGCTGCTGCTGGACCTGCGAGTCCTGCTCGGCCTGGTCGCGGCTGCTCTCGATGATCCGGATGTCGTATCCGAGTTCCTCGGCCTTGTTCCGCGCGCCAACCTGCCACTGGGCGAGGTAGTTGTCGGTGCCCGGCGGCATGAAGACGACGATCAGGCCCTTGCTGTCCGCCGCAGCTGCCGGCTGGGCGCCGAAGCCTGCCATGGCGGCAATTGCGACCGCGGCCGCCGTCGAAACGGCAGTCATGCGGAGTTTCGTGAAAATCGAGGTATGCTTCATTTCATTCCTCCCAACGTCAACAGATGTACGGGCGCAGAGGGCTTGCACTTCCGCCATGCATGTTCGCGGCAGATCCTGCCGTCCGCGCGCTACGGTGCTCGCCGTACTCCTCCCAAACGCCGACCCCGCCAGATGCCGGGAGCACTCCCAGGCTGATCTCTGACAATCCTCAGTCGACGAGGTCGTTCTGGCATATGTCGCCGACAAGGTGGCGCGCGAATATCGTCAGAATGGATATTTTGGAATGGTGACACTTGCGTGGATTTGCTCCGGGCGGCTTGTCGGCCGAATGACGGTCCGTTCCGGGAATCGGGCGACACGGCAGCAGGCCTTTGCAATCGCTTGCATTCGCAGTGTTTCTTCGTTCCGACAATTGTCCAAATTGGAGCAAAGTCGGGTTGCCGCGACATTCCCGGGGGCCATACTGGGTGGCGTCCTAAAAAAGAAAAACTCCTGGGGAAACGGCATGTCGGCATCCAAAGAACGCTTCCTGGCGCACGTCTCGCGGTCGGGCGACCAGCCGCCGCCACTCTCGGCATGGCCGGAGGAGACCGGCCGGGTGGGCGATACCGGGCGGGGTAACTCCGCCAATCCTTTCGATCTCAGCGATCGCGTGGCGCTGGTCACCGGTGCCGGCCGCGGCATAGGGCGGGCGATTTCGGAACGGCTCGCCAGCCTCGGCGCCCATGTGATCGCGACCGACATCAACGAGAAGAGCGCCGGGGAGACCGCCGCGCTGGTGCGCGACGCGGGCGGCTCGGCCGAAGCCATGCGTTTCGACGTGACCGAGCGGAGCGACATCGAGCGTGTCCTGGCCGCGGCGATCGCCGGCCATGGCCGCGTGGATATCCTGATCAACAACGCCGGCATCTGCCTCAACGCGCAGGCGGTCGATACGACGGACGAGATCTGGGATCGCCAGATGCGCCTCAACCTCGACGCGGTGTTCCACTGCAGCCGGCTGTTCGGCGCAAAGATGATCGAGCGCGGGGCGGGGGCGATCGTCAACCTGTCGTCCTTCGCTGCGGTCGTCGATGTCCATCCGCAAGACCATATCGCCTACTCCGTCTCGAAGGCGGGGGTTGCGCATCTGTCGAAGGTCCTCGGTTCGGAATGGGCGACCACGGGCGTGCGGGTCAACGCGATCGCTCCGGGCTTCGTTGCTACCGACATGCCGCTCGCCGCGGGCATCGAGATGCTGGAGATCTGGAAGACGCAGGTGCCGATGGAGCGTTTCATGCAGCCCTACGAGGTGGCGAATGTCATCGCCTTCCTCGTCAGCGACGCGGCAAGCTCGATCACCGGCCAGCTGATCATCGCCGACGGCGGCGTCACCATCTGGTAGTCAGATCCGGCAGCCGGGGCGCGCGTCCTCCCGGCAGGTGCGAAACGAGATACGCGGACCGGCGCGCCGGTTGCGTCACGCCTTTCGGAGATTGGCGGCGATGAGACACCGGCCGGCGCCTGTCCGCCTCAGCCGTGCTTCATGATCACCGTCTTGGTCGCGCAGTATTCGTCCATCGCGGCGAGGCCCTTTTCGCGGCCATGGCCGCTCTTGCCGACGCCGCCGAAGGGAAGCTCGATGCCGGCGCCTGCGCCATAGGCGTTGATGAAGACCTGTCCGGCGCGCAGCGCCTTGGTGACGCGCATCTGGCGGCCGCCGTCGCGGGTCCAGACACCGGCGACGAGACCGTAGTCGGTGCCGTTGGCGAGGCGGATCGCATCATCCTCGTCGTCGAAGGGAATGGCCGCCAGCACCGGGCCAAAGACTTCCTCGCGCGCGAGGTCGTTCGCCCGTGGCACCGGTCCGAACAGGGTCGGCGTCGCGTAATAGCCGCCGGTCGGAACGTCGTCCGCGAGCTGGCCCTCGGCGAGGACGGTAATGCCGTCGGCCTTGGCCTTTTCGATGAAACCCTTGACCCGTTCGAGCTGTGCCTTGCTGATCACCGGCCCGCAGTCGAGGTCCATGGCCGAGCTGCCGACGCGGAGCCTGGAGAAGGACTCGGCGAGCCGCCCGGCGAAGTCGTCGTAGATCTCCCGCGCGATCAGGACGCGGCTCCCGGCCGAGCAGGTCTGCCCGGCATTCTGGACGATCGCCTTTGAGACGGTGGCGAGCGCCGCATCGAGGTCGGCATCGCCGAACACGATCTGGGGACATTTGCCGCCGAGCTCGAGAACGCATCCTGCGTAGTGATCCGCCGCCGCTCGCTGGACGAGCCGGCCGACCTCGGGCGATCCGGTGAACGAGACGAAGTCGACGCCGGGATGGGCGGCAAGCGCCGCGCCGGCGACCTCGCCGCGGCCGGTCACGACGTTGATCGCGCCGGCGGGTATGCCCGCCTCGATGGCGAGCTCCGTCAGGCGGAGGATCGAGGCGCAGGCCTCCTCGGCCGGCTTGAGCACGGTCGCGTTGCCGGCGGCGAGCGATGGGGCAAGCGTCCGGCCGAACATCTGCGCCGGATAGTTCCACGGCAGGATATGGCCGGTGACGCCGAGCGGTTCCTTGAGGACGGCGACGAAATAGCCGTCGAGATAGGGAATCGTCTCGCCGTGGGTCTTGTCGGCGGCCGCACCGTAGAACTCGAAGTAGCGGGCCGAGGCAGCGATATCGGCACGCGCCTGGGTGAGGGGCTTGCCGGTGTCGCGGGCCTCGATCTGCGCCAGCTCCTCGGCGTGATCGAGGATGACGCCGCCAAGCCGCATGAGGAGGCGGCCGCGCTCGGTGGCGGTCAGCTTTCCCCAGTCACCTTCCTGGAAGGAATGGCGGGCGGCGTGGACGGCGCGGTCTATCTCCGTCTCGCCGCCGTCCGCCATTTCATCGAACGGGTCGCCAGTGCTGGGATCAATGACCGGCAGCGCGGCATCGTTGGACGCCGCCGACCATTCTCCGTCGATGAATATTCCCTTCATCACCACCATCCTCCCAAGCCGACGCTCGCGGGACGATGCGTCGGACCGCGTTACACGCCGACAGTCTTCCGCCGCTAGTATTGGTTAGCGATGGGGAGTTCCTCGGCGGGGAAGAGTGTGATGACCTGGCACCCCTTGTCGGTTACGACGACCTCTTCCTCGATGCGGGCGGCGGAGTAGCCGTCGGCGGCCGGGCAGTAGGTCTCCAGGGCGAAGACCATGCCGGTCTTGATCTCCATCGGCTTCTCCAGCGACACCAGCCGCGAGATGATCGGCCGCTCGTGCAGCGCCAGCCCGAGGCCGTGGCCGAACTGGAGGCCGAAGGCCGACAGCTCGTCCGGGAAGCCGAACTCTTCCGCCGCCGGCCACACCGAGGCGACCCGGTCGGTCGAGACGCCCGGCTTGATCAGCTCGATCGCCCGATCCAGCCACTCGCGGCACTTCTTGTAGGCATCGTGTTGGGCCGGCGTCGCCCGGCCGACGTTGAACGTCCGGTAGTAGCAGGTCCGGTAGCCGACGTAGGAATGCAGGATGTCGAAGAAGGCCTGGTCGCCGGGCCGCAGCAGGCGGTC
>JAGRKY010000262.1 GCA_020442095.1 Bauldia sp. | reverse complement strand
GCCTATTTCGGCTTCACCGACGAGGAACTGGCGGAGATCGACCGCTTCGTGCGGAACAACACGGTCAACCGCTTCGGCCCGGTGCGCGAGGTCGTGCACACCGCCGGGGAAGGGCTGGTGCTCGAGGTCGCCTTCGAGGGATTGCAGCGCTCGACCCGCCACAAATCCGGGATCGCGATGCGCTTTCCCAGGATTTCGCGGCTGAGATGGGACAAGCCGCCCGCCGAGGCGGACCGACTGGAGACGCTGGAAACGCTGATCGCCGACTAGCGAGGGTCGCAGCCGGGGCGGGATACGCGGTTTCAAATCGCAAGCCGGTCTCCTATATATCGGGCAGATGTCTCGGAGACCGGACCCATGAGTGCCGTTACGCGCTTTATCGGCGGATCGCCCGGCCGCGTGGCTTTTCAGCTGATCGTGATGTCGATCGTCGTCGGCATCATCCTCAATCTGCTTGGCGTCTCGCCCTATGACATCGTCAACGGGCTGCAGCGACTGGCCATGCGCATCTACAATATGGGCTTCGGCACGGTCGAATGGATCTTCCGCTACTTCCTGCTTGGCGCGGTCGTCGTCGTGCCGATCTGGCTGATCATGCGGCTGCTCAAGGCCGGCCGGAACGAAGGCGGGAACCACAGCCGCGACGGCCAGGCAGGTTAGGGCCAGGCGGGTTAGGGCCAGGCGGGTTAGGGGAAGCGCCCGCCCGCCGGACGTGATATCTGCCGGGCCTCTGTCCCGGGGCCCCGCCGATGTCCGCCTCCGCCATCCATCCTTTCGACGTCACCCATCGCGGCGTGCTTGCCATCGCGCTGCCGATGACGCTCGCCTATCTGTCGACGCCGCTGGTCGGCCTGGTCGACACCGGCGTGATCGGCCAGCTCGGCGATGCGGCGTTGATCGGCGGCATCGCCCTCGGCGCCGTGATCTTCGACATTGTCTTCACGACGATGAATTTCCTGCGAAGCGGGACGACTGGCCTCACTGCCCAGGCCCACGGCGCCCAGAACCGGACCGAGGTCGACGCCTCCTTCTTCCGGGCGCTGATCGTCGCGATCGCCATCGGCTTCGCCGTGCTGGTGCTCAAGGACGTCATCCTCGAGGTTGCCCTGTCGCTGATGGGCGGCAGCAGCGAGGTCCAGGCCGCGACCCGGACCTATTACGGCGTGCGGGTATTGGCGACGCCTTTCGCGCTCGCCAACTACGTCATCCTCGGCTGGCTGATCGGCCTCAACCGGGCCGGCCTCGCGCTCCTCCTCCAGACCGTCCTCAATGGCGTGAACATCGCGCTGAGTACCTTCCTCGTGCTGGTGCTCGACTACGGCGTCGCCGGCGTCGGATGGGCGAGCTTCGCCGCCGAAGTGCTGACCGCCGTGGTCGGTTTCGCCATCGCCTTCCGGCTGATCAACCGCGCCGCCTTGCCGCATCGCGGCGTCATTCTCGAAAAGGCGGCGATCCTCAGGATGGTCGCGGTCAATCGCGACATCATGATCCGCTCCTTCGCGCTGCTCTTCGCCTTCGCCTTCTTCACCTCCCGCAGCGCCGCCCATGGCGACGTGGTGCTGGCCGCGAACCAGATCCTGATGACGCTGTTCTTCGTCGGCGCCTACTTCCTCGACGGCCTCGCCACCGCTGCCGAACAGCTCGCCGGCCGGTCGGTCGGCGCCCGCTATCGCCCCGCCTTCGACCGGTCGCTGAAGCTGACGGTCGGCTGGGGGCTTGTCGTCGGCTTCGTCGTCACCCTGGTCTTCTGGGCGGGCGGCCCCTTCCTCATCGACGCGATGACCACCAATACGGACGTGCAGGAGACTGCACGGCTCTATCTGCCCTTTGCTGCGCTGACGCCGCTGGTCGGCACGCTTGCCTTCCAGATGGACGGGGTATTCATCGGCGCCACATGGTCGGCCGACATGCGCAACATGATGCTGCTGTCGCTGGCGCTCTACATCCTCGCCTGGTGGCTGCTGACACCGCTCCTCGGCATCTCCGGCCTGTGGATCGCGCTGCTTCTGTTCCTCGGCGTCAGGGGGCTCTCGCTGCTGTGGCGGAGCCGGGCCAAGGTCGCGGCGGCGTTCCCGGAATAGGGGCTAGACGCCCGGTCCGCCTGCCGCCCAGGCCTCTACGTCGCGGCCGACAAGATCGGCGATCGACGATGCACCTTCGCGGGCCATCAGCTTAGGCAGCTCGGCGAGGATGCGGGCCGGCAAGCCCGGGCCCTCGTAGATCATCCCGGTATAGAACTGGACGAGGTTGGCGCCGGCCTTCAGCTTGGCGAGGACGCCTTCCGCCGAGTCGACGCCGCCGACCCCGACCAGCACCATCTCCGGCCCGACGATCCGGCGGACCTTGGCGAGCATCATCGTCGAGGGATGGAAGAGGGGTCGGCCCGACAGGCCGCCGGTCTCACCCGCAAGCGGGTCTCCGGCGACCCCGTCGCGGGCGATCGTGGTGTTGGAGACGACCATCCCCTCGACGCCGGAGCGGAGCGCGATCTCCGCGGTCGCCTGGAGCGCGTCGTCCTCGAGATCGGGTGCGATCTTGAGGAGGATCGGTACCCGGCTGCGGGCGAGATCGCGCGCCTCGAAGATGCGCGACAGGAGCTCGGAGAGGGCGATCTCGTGATGGAGGTCGCGCAGGCCCGGCGTGT
>JAGRKY010000261.1 GCA_020442095.1 Bauldia sp. | reverse complement strand
CGCCGGCGGTCGGCTCGTCGAGGAGAAGAAGCTGCGGCTTGTGCATGACGCAGGCGGCGAGTGCCAGGCGCTGCTTCCAGCCGCCGGAGAGCGTGCCGGCAAGCTGGTTGCGGCGGTTGGTGAGACCGAGCTGCCCGAGGGTGCTGTCGACATAGTCCCCGCGCGGGGTCAGGCCGTAGAGGCGGGCGACGAAATCCAGATTCTCGCGGATCGTCAGATCCTCGTAGAAAGAGAAGCGCTGGGTCATGTAGCCGACTTCCAGCTTGATGCGGTCGGCCTCGGTCCTGATGTCGTAGCCGAGGCAGGTGCCGTCGCCGGAATCCGGCTTCAACAACCCGCAGATCATCCGGATGGTGGTCGTCTTGCCGGAACCGTTGGGGCCGAGAAAGCCGACGATCTCGCCGCGAGAGACGGTCATGTCGACGTGGTCGACCACGGTCTTGCCGTTGAAGGCCTTGGTCAGCCCCTCGATGGCGATGATCGGCTCGCCGTTCATGACCCGGCCTTGTCGAGAATCCGGACGTCGATCGGCTGGCCGACCTTGAGCGACCTGGTCTTGTCGAGCGGACGGGCTTCGACGCGGAAGACCAGCTTCTCGCGGTTATCTTTCGAATAGATCACCGGAGGCGTGAATTCGGACTCGGTGGCGATGAAGTCGATCTCGGCCACCATGTCCGGCTCGCAATTGTCGCAGGAGACGGAGATCCTGTCGCCGAGCGCGACCTCGGCAAGCATCTGCTCGGGAAGGAAGAAGCGGACCTTCTTGTTGGCATCCGGCAGGAGCGAGACGGCCGCCTCGCCGGCCGCGATCCGCTCGCCGGGTTCGTAGAAGGTCTCCTCGATGAAACCGGCGGACGGCGCCTTCAGCGTACGCCGGTCGAGGGCAATCTGCGCCTGGGCGAGAGCCGCGGCCTGGGCCGCCACGTAGCGCTCGGCGGCATCGATCTCCTCCTGGCGGGCCGGCAGCTTGGCGACCTCGAGCTGGCGCTCGATCGCTTCCACCTTGGCAAGGGCGGCATCCCGCGCCGCCTTGGCGTTATCGACCGCGGTCGCGGCCACGACGCCTTTCTCGCGGAGCTGCAGCTGGCGCGTGTAGTCCTCGTCGGCGATCTTGAAGTTGGCGCGGGCCTCGCTCAGCTCCGCGACGATGACGCTAATCTCCTCTGGGCGCTGGCCGGACAGGAGGTTGGCGAGCTGCGCCTTTGCCTGGGCGAGCAGCGCCTCGGCCTTGGTGACGCCTTCCTTCTCGTCGGAATCGTCAAGCCTGACGATGACGTCGCCTTCCTTGACCATGACGCCGGCCTCGACCGGCCGCTCGACGACACGCCCGGCGGCCTCGGCGGACACGTAGACGTAGGTCCCCTCGATATAGCCCTGGAGCGAGGTGTCCGTGGAGCCGAAGCAGCCGGCGAGGAGCAGCGCCAATCCGATCGCGGGAAAAGCAGGCTTCATGATCTCACTCCCGAATCGAGGATCGCCTCGACCTGCAGCAGCACGACGCGCCTGATCGCGGCGCGCTCCTCCTCACCGATCGACGCCCAGTCCATGCGCCTGAGGACAAGCGTGTGGGCGACCCGGAAGACCAGGATCTGGCCCATCATGGCGAAGACGCGAATCCTGACCTCCTCGTCGTCCTCGCTCCGGCCGAGGATCCTGGCAACGAGCCTGACGCCAAGCGCGTGGGCGCCCCCCATGAAGCCGTAGATGACGTCGAAAGCGCTGGTCGGCTGGAGCTGCTCGCGGATGATGAAGCGCGCCCAGCGCTCAGCCTCGTCGGCGCCGAGGATGACGTCGACATAGGTCGCGATCACCCGCAGCAACGTGGCACGGGCCGCTTCAACGGTCGCCGATGCCTCCAGCGCACCGGCCGCCGCCATCGCCGGGCCGACCAGTCCGGACGTCTGCTCGACGATATATTCGGCAACGGCGCGGTAGAGCTCCTCCTTGCCGCCGAAGTGGTAGACGATCGCGGCGAGGTTGGCGTCGGCTTCCCTGGCGATCTGGCGTGTCGTCGCCCCCTCGAAACCCTCCCTGCCGAAAACGTCGAGCGCCGCCGCGATCAGCCGCGCGCGCGTGTCGGCACCCCGATCGCGCTGGGCGCGACGGTAATGCCGTGACGCAGGGGATTCGCCTTCCGCCTGGTCGTCAGCCGTAGTGTCCGGCTGCATCTTCTTCGACGTGGCGACTCTTGCCATCGGTAATCTCCAGTCATCCTGGCCAATAAATCACACGCTTGAACGATATAGTCAATCGTTTGATTTATTTTTATGAACGAGCGATTGCACAGGAACCTCCCGCCTGCCGATTCTCCTGCAAATACAGTGGGTTGCTTACGCCAATCCTGGGGTTCTGACGGGCGGTGCGAGGTGGCGGTGCTAGAGCCGGTCGCGCAAGGCGTACCAGGACATGCCCGCGACGAGGGCGGGATAGCGCAGCAGCCGGCCGCCCGGAAAAGCCGGACATGGCAGGCCCGCGAAGACGTCGAAGCGCGCGACGTCACCGCCGATCGCATCGGCGATCAGCTTGCCGGCGAACGGCGCCAGCGCCACGCCCTGGCCCGAATAGCCGGCGGCCGCATAGACCCCCGGGCGCTGGCGGCGGATATAGGGCAGCCGATGAAGGGTGATCGCCAGCCGGCCGCCCCAGGCATAGTCGACCTTGGTGCCCTTGAGGTGCGGGTAGACGGTCAGCAGGTGGCGGGTGACGAATTCGGCAATGTCGGTGCGCTCGTTCCGCGCATAGGATTCGCCGCCGCCGAAGACCAGGCGGCCATCGGCGGTTGGCCGGAAATAGTAGACGACGAAACGCGTATCGGAGACCGCCGCACCGCTGGGGATAAGGCCGCCCGGCCGGCCTGCGCCGATCGGCACGGTGGCCAAGATGTAGTTGTCGATCGGCATGACATGGGCTTCGGTCTCGTCGTCGATGCCGTCGAGATAGCCGTTGCCGGCAAGGACGACGATGTCGGCGGTGACGCTTCCCTTGTCGGTCGTCACGGTCCAGCGGCCGGACTTCGCGACCCGGGTCGCGCGCGAGCCCTCGTAGATCCTGGCGCCGGCCTTTGCCGCCGCACGGGCGAGGCCGCGGGCGAATTTCAGCGGATCGAGGTGGCCGGCGCCGTTGTCGAGGCGGCCGCCGTGATAGACGTCGGTGCCGATCGCGGCGGTGACCGCCTCGCGGTCGAGCCATTCGACGGCCCCGTAGCCATAGTCGTCGCGGAGCTTGTCGACATAGGCGCGCTCGCTGGCAACGAGGCGCGGCTTGTGGACCGACTCGATCAGGCCAAGGCGCCAGTCGCAATCGATACGGTGCCGGGCGATGAGGCCGAGGGTAACCGCCTTGGCTTCCTCGCCGAGACGCCAGAGGCGCA
>JAGRKY010000260.1 GCA_020442095.1 Bauldia sp. | reverse complement strand
ATCGAGCATCGCCGCGATCGCCAGGTAGAGTGCGAAGGTCTCCGCCCAGTCCTCCCAGGGGTGCATCGTCGCATAGGCGCTGACGTAGCTCTGCTGCCAGCCGGCCGGCGGACCATTCTCGTAATAGTGCGAAAGCGCCGTCCCGTAGTCCGGGTTCCGGTGATCCCCGAAGATCGCCTTGAAGGCGTCTTCGGCGCGACCGCGCACCAGGAGGTCCCAGAAATAATGGCCGATCTCGTGCCGGAAATGGCCGATCAGCGTCCGGTGCGCCTCGCCGAAATCGACCCTGAGCTTCTCGCGCTCGGCATCGTCGGCCTCGCGGATATTGATGGTGATCGTGCCGCCGGCATGGCCCGTATAGACCCGCTCGCCCTCGCCCATCGTCCGCCATAGTCCCTCGGGCGGGATGATGTCCCCCTTGAAGGCGAAGGCCAGCGGCGGATCGAATCCTTCCGCCGTCGAACCAAAGGGCAGTCCAAGCGAATCGAGCCCGTAGATCAGTCGCCGTTTGGCCCCTTCGAGACGCGCCCATCGGGCGCGATTGCCGCCGACGGAGAGGTCGGGGATCGTCTCGTTGAGCCGGCAACAGTCGCAGAAGAGCTCGCCCGAACGCATGCCGTCAGCCGCGATGCAGCGGTTGCACACACCTTCCATGCTGTAGTTGAGGCATTTCCTCACCAGGGCTCCGCACCCCGGCGAGACGCACTGGAACACCTCCGGCCCGCGCGCCTCGAGGCCGCTGATCTGCCGGCACGACGGGCACCAGCCGACATCCCGGCCGCAGTTGCCGCAGGACGTATTCTCGAAGAAGAGCGTGTTGCCGCAGATACAGCGAAACGTCTGCATGGATGATCCCTTGTCGGACGGAAACGGCCCGGCCGACATATAGTTGGTCTCGGCGTGCAATGTTACGGACACTGGCCGCACCGCCGCGTTTCCGCTAACCAGTGTCGATCAATCTGGCATCCTTGGGCCGGCGTCCTTGGCCCGGCATCTTTGGGAAGGAAACAACCACCATGATCATCGTCACCGGACACATGCAGCTTGCTCCCGAAGTGCTCGAGGCCCTGAGGCCCGCCGCCAGGAAGACCATCGAGGCGACGCGCGCCGAGAAGGGGTGCATCCTCTATTCATGGGCGGAGGATCTGGTCCAGCCCGGGCTGCTCCGGATCGTTGAGCGCTGGGAGGACTGGGCCTCGCTCGAAGCCCACGGCAAGGCGCCGCACATGAACGCCTGGCGCGCCCTCCTCGCCGAGGTCGAGATCATCGACCGCGAGGTCATCGGCCACGAAGCCGGCGAGGAACGCGGCCTCTAGCCTTCGCGCCGGACGCGCGCGGGCGGTTGCACCCGCGCGCCGACCACCGTTCCGGCAATCAGCGCGAAGGTGAAGGAAAACGCCGCCACGAAGACGATCTCCTCGACCGGGAGCCCGAAAAGACGTGGCCCCCACAGCTCGGGGCCGTCCCAGATATCGAAGAATCCCGGGACGATCGCTTCGGTCAGGTAGAGGATGGCGGCGTAATAGACCGGGTATACGAGCAGCGCCGCCAGCGCGGGCGGCAGCAGGTGCGGGCGCAGCCATCCGAGCACGAATGCCATGGCGATCATGACCAGCAGCAACGCCGGCATGTAGACGGGGACGATCATCCTGGCGAGAAGCACGAATGCCATCCCTCCGACCCCGATCCACGCAAACCGGGCGAGCCCTTCCGGCCATCTGCCGGTGATCGTCATCTGCCTCCCGAACGGCAGTATCGCCGCGAACCACACCCCGGCGCCGAGGCTGAAACTGACGATCACGTCTTCGACGCCCACCGGGAAGCCGCCGATGCGGTTGGGTGTCCAGTAGGGTGCGTCGAAGCTCGCGACGGGCAGGCCGTAGAGCGTGTTGACCAACCCTGCCACGAAGATGCTGGTGCGGAATTGCCCCGCCGCCGCGAACGCGATCAGCACGCCCGGCACACCGAGGAGCGACGACAGCAGGTAGGGATGATCGGCCAGGAGATTCATTGAAATCGTCTTCGCGGACTGTCTCCGGCGTCCCCTCTTGTGACATTCGAACTGCCAGGCTGCGATAAGCCTCGTCGCTTCACGCCCCGGAGTCACGAGCTCGCAAACGCGCATCGACGACGGTGCCGACGATAAACGGAAAGGTGATGGAGAACATCGCCACGAAGGCGATTTCCTCGATCGGCAGTCCGAACACGCGCGGCCCCCAGAGCTCCGGTCCGTCCCAGATGGCAAAGAACGCCGGGTCGATGGCGGCCGCAAGGAAAAGCACCGCGACGTAATAGGCCGGATACAGGATCAGCGCCGCCAGCGACATCGGCAGCAGGTCGGGCCGAATTGCGCCGAGGATGAGTGTCATCACGAGCATGACGACGAGCAGGACGGTCATCACGCCGGCTCCGACCAGCCAGACGGGCACGGCAAGAAGCGCGCCGCCGATACCGATCGCGACGAGCCGGGCCAGGCTTCCCTTCCATTCGCCGGCGATCTCCAGCCGCGCCATGAAGAACAGGATCGCGGCAAACCAGACGCCTGCGCCAAGGCTGAAACAGATGATCACGTCCTCGATCCCGAGCGGGATGCTGCCGAGGCGCTGCGGCGTCCAATAGGGACCGTTGAACCAGATCAGCGGCGGCGCGTGCAGGGTCTCGATCAGTCCCGCTACCAAGACGCTCGAGCGGAATTGTCCCGCCGCCGCGAACGCGATCAGCACCCCCGGGACACCGAGGAGCGAGGAAAGCAGATAAGGATGATGGGCGAGAAGAGTCATTGACTTCGCCGTCCCGATTGTCTCCGGCGTCCGGGTTTTATAGCCTTCGAATTGCGAGATCGCGATACGGGCCACAAGCGACAACGAACGGTCAAAGCGTTGGAATCCAACCTGCCAATTGCCGGTAGCGGGGCGGCCGGCGACACGGACCCTGCGAGATTGTTGAGGACAAGCGCCCGCTCGCCGGACCTGTCGCCGCGGCCGGACGCGGAGCTTGAGTGGTGGTTCGTCCAGGGGTCTTTCTCGGTGGACCAGGGCGAGTGCCTTCATTTCATGGCGGCGCTGTTTCAGGTCCGCGGCATCGACCACGCCGCCACGCCGGGCCACATGCTCCTCGTCCATGTGATGGACAGTCAGGGAGGACATCGCAGAACGTCGAGCCGCATCACCGGACCCATCGTCTCCGCACACGCCGCCCTTGCCGGGCGGATCGCGGACACGAATTTCGGCCAGTTACTGTCCCGTCTGATCCTGCAGCGTCACATGCAGGACGTGATGTCGCCGCTCCGTGAAAGGGAGATATCCGAAGTCAGCCCGCCGGACCGCTTTGGCGGAAGCCCGCTCGTCGTCGACTGGCTGGATTTTTCGCTCGCCCAGGAGGAAGACGGCGTCAGGCTGATTCTGCCGATCGATCACCGGGGCGGCAGCGCGGAGCTGTTCATCGAACCGGTCTCGCCGTGGCTCTGCGAAACCGGAGACACGCTCGACCCGGAGCTTGCGCCGCCCTATTCCTATCTTTCCTGCCCGCGCATGTCGGTCCGGGGCACCTTGGGGGGACGGAGCATCTCGGGGCGCGCCTGGATCGACCGGCAGTGGGGTGCGTTCGACGGCTGGTTCTTCACCGAAGCGGGTGGCAGGGCGTCTCTTCTCGGCTGGGATTGGCTGGGACTGTCCCTCGATAACGGCCAGGATCTGCTTTACATGCGCCATCAGCCGATCGCCGAGGCGGCCCCGCGGCGGGGCTATGCCGTCCTGTTCGACGAGGGCGCGGCCCGGCTTCTCTTCGGCCAGGTGGTCCAGGAGCCGGTTCGGTCCTGGACCAGTCCGCGGACCGGCATCGTCTATCCCGTCGGCCAGCGGATCATATTTCCCGACATCGACGCCGAGTTCGACGTGAAGCCGCTCATCGAGGACCAGGAGATCCTCGTCTTCGGCGTGCCGGCGATCTGGGAGGGTGCGGTCGCCGCGGAAGGGCGGATGGCCGGGAGGCAGATCCGGGGCTCGGGCAGGCTGGAGCTCTTCGGCTACGGATTCGCCGACACGCTGCCCCGCTATGTCATACGCGCGATCCGCAAGCGCCTGAGCTACTTCGGCAACGGCCCTATTTCCCCCTCAGGACATCCGCCGGCGCCATAGCCACCGTGCGGCTCGCCGGAACCAGCGATCCGACGAAGCCGATCGCGAGGGTGATGGCCAGCGCCTCGAACAACAGGGAAAAGTCGATCTCCGGTTCGATGAAGCCGGCGATCGACGGAGACAGCGACACCGCATAGGCCGCGGTGACGCCCACGGCGATGCCGAGAAGTCCGGCCGCGAGCGAGAGGATCGATCCCTCGAGCAGGATCGTCAGGACGATCCGTTGCCGCGGCCATCCGATCGCGCTCATGATCGCGATCTCGCCGCGCTTCTCGTTCACCGACATCGACATCGTGTTGAGGATGGCGAAGATCGCGCTGACCAGGGCGACGGTCGAGATCGACCAGGAAAGAACGTCGGCGAAACGCGCATAGGTATAGTCGGCGGCGAATTTCTCCGTCGCTTCAATCGTGTAGTCCGGGAATGCCTGTCGCAGGGTCGCGACGATCGTCCCCTTCTCCTCGGGGCTTGCGGCCGGATCGAGCCAGACATTCACCGAGGTCGCCTGCCCTTCCCGCAAGGTCAGTTCCTGGGCGTCCGCCAGCGGAATGAAGGCGAGGTTGCGGGCAAGCACCGATGTCGACTGGATGGTGCCGACAATCCTGAAGGCCGTCTGGAAGAGAACGATATCGTCTCCGACGGCGAGGCCAAGGCGATCGGCGAGGCTGCTGCCGACAACCGCGGGCCGCTCGTCGCCCGGCATCGGCAGGCGGCCGGCGGTGATCTCCAGCGTCCCCCACGGATAGGCGCCGGTCGGCCAGGCGGCGACGATCACCGACGCCCCGTTCTCCAGCGATGTCATCCGCGTCAGTTCCGGCGATGTCGCGGCGACGCCGCTTTGCCTCGCCAGCTGTTCGGCGAGACTGTCCGGGATGAGCGAGGACATCGGATCGACGGCGCCGCCCTCGGTCACGATCACGTCCGTCCCCCGCACCTCGAGCGAGGCGCGCAGCGACCCTTCGATGCCGTGCGCCAGCCCGACCAGTGCGACGAAGGATGCAACGGCAAGCATGATGCCGGCGACGGTCGCGAAGGTGCGCAGCTTGTGTCCGCTGAGGTTGCGCCAGGCGAGGGACAGAAGGGTCACTGCGTTTCTTCCGCCTCCTCAATCGACGAAACTTCCGCGCCCGTCCTCGAGCGCGAAGCGCCTGTCGCAGACGGCGGCGATCTCGGTTTCATGGGTGACGATGACGACGGTCAGCCCCTCCCTGGCGCGAAGATCGGCGAGGAGCGCGACGATCGCCCGCGAATTGGCGCTGTCGAGTTCGCCGGTCGGCTCGTCGGCCAGGAGCACGCTCGGCCTGTTGGCCAGGCTGCGGGCGATGGCGACCCGCTGGCGTTCGCCGCCGGAAAGGCCGGCGGGCATCCGCTCGCCGAAGCTGCCGGCATTGACCCGCGCCAGCAGGTCCAGCACCCGCGCGCGTCGCGCCCGGCCGGATCGTTCCACACCGATCATCGGAAGCTCGACATTCTCGGCCGCCGACAGCCGGTTCAGCAGCCAGTCGTCCTGGAAGACCAGCCCGATGCGGCGGCTGCGAAGCGCCACCCATTCCGCCGCCGTCGCCGGTGTCACGCCGTCGATCTCCACCGTCCCGGCATCGAGCTCGACGAGGCCCGAGAGGGCGTAGAGCAGGGTCGACTTGCCGCTGCCGGAGGCTCCGGTAATGGCGATCATTTCACCGGGAGCGACACTGAAATCGACCCCCGCCAACGCATGGACTCCGCCCTTGCGGAAGGACTTGGTCAACCCGTGCGCCGCGATGATCGGCCTGTCGCCGGCCGGCGATTGCATCGGATGCCCCGCTTCCGCGACGGCCATCAGGCTGCGCCGACCAGGACGCCGGACGCGAGGTCCCGGATGAGCGCCTTCAGTCCGCGCTCATGGAGAAGCCCGGTGAAAAGCTCGCGCTGCTTCGCCGAGGCCCGGGCCCCGTCGACTTCGAGATCGCAGATCCGGTTACCGCCGGGGCAGATGAACCAGAGCGTGTCCCGGGTCCTGTTTCCCGACCGGATCCGGCTGATCACGACGACCACGCCGTTCGGTCCCTTGCGCGAACCGAGCACGCTGGATTTCGACGCGCCCGACTTGCGGACGCCGAAGACGAAGCTGTCGGCGAGATAGGTCCGGTATGCGGCGACATAGTCGGCAAGCTCCGCGCCGGCAAGCTTGGCGCCATAGCTGCCGAGCGCCGCCCGCGCCATCGCCGTCCGGTCGAAATATCGCGCCTCGATCGCGCGGAAGCGCTGCTTCAACGCAGCATCCGGGAGTCCCGCCGCCGTCAGCGCGTCGATGTCGGAGAGCATCGCCGCGACGGTGCTCTCGGCAACCGGCGCCGCGCGTCCGGCCTGGCCTGAAGCCGAGACAAGAAGCGCCGCCAACGCCACGGCCGCCAGTCGCGCGACGAATCGCGCGATCCTGGCCGGTGGTTTTCGGACGACTCCCATCTCGGGAGTATGGAAACAAACCGTCGCCGGAGACAACATGGCACCGATCCTTTACCGGCGCCCGGTCCTTTTGCCCGCGGAACCGCCCGTCAGCCGCTGGCGGCCATCGCCGCCGGCTGGCGCTTCGGCTGCACCTCGGCCGTGTAGTCTTCCATCAGGTTGCGGGTGATCTCGCCGACCGTGAAGCTGTAGGGTCCGATCTCGGAGACCGGCGTCACCT
>JAGRKY010000259.1 GCA_020442095.1 Bauldia sp. | reverse complement strand
TTTCGCCCAGCACCAGCTCGACGAGCTGAAGCCCGAGCAGACCGCCTACGACCATGTCCGCGAGCTGATGCCGGACGCGACCGAGGCGCAGGTCCGCGCCCGGGTCGGCGCGATGGGCTTCATCAAGGCCAAGATGGACACGCCCGCCCGCAGCCTGTCGGGCGGCGAGAAGGCGCGTCTCCTCCTCGGCCTCGCGACCTTCAACGGCGCGCATCTCCTGATCCTCGACGAGCCGACCAACCATCTCGACATCGACAGCCGCGAGGCCCTCGTCCAGGCGCTCGCCGACTATTCCGGCGCTGTCATCCTGATCACCCACGACCAGCATCTCATCGAGGCCTCGGCCGACCGGCTCTGGCTCGTCGCCGACGGAACCGCCCAGCCCTTCGACGGCGATATTGCCGACTACCGGCGGCTGGTGGTCGAGGGGCCGCGGAAGAAGCGCGCGCCCTCAGCCGATGCGCCGGCGAACCGCAAGACCGCCGCGCAGGACCGCCGTCGCGACGCCGCCGCCCGGCGTGGCGAGACGGCGGCGCTGCGCAAAAAGATCAAGGAAACCGAATCCCTGGTCGCGAAACTTCAGAAAGAGATTCATGCGCTCGATGGCCGCCTCGCCGACGGTTCGCTCTATGACGGCAACGGCGCCGTGGCGGCCGAGCATGCCCGCGCCCGCTCAGACGCGACCAAGGCGCTGGCCGAGGCGGAGGAGCTCTGGCTTCGCCTGTCGTCCGATCTCGAAGAAGCCCAGGCCTAGCGTCAGCCGGGTCGCCTGAAGATCACCCGGATGTGCGGGACAGTGCGTCCGTGGCGCTCGATCTCGAAGGGCAGCTCGTCCTCGCGGATCAGGCCGAGCCGGTCGAAGGCGGCAATCTCGGACGGCATCAGCGGCCAAGGCGGCCCCTCGGCCGGAGCATCCTCGGCGCGGGTCCGTGCGATCAGCAGCAGCCGCCCGCCCGGCGCGACGAAGGATGTGATGGCCGCAATCGCGTCGTGACGCATCGCGCCGTCAAGCGCCTGGACCGTGTAGCACTCGTCGACGAGATCGAAGGCGCCGGTCCATTCCTCGGGGGGATCGAAGAGATCGACATGCCGGTAGTCCACCGGGCTCGCGGGAAACCGCTCTCTCGCCCAGCTCACGGCGTGGGCGGCGATGTCGAAGGCGGTCGTCACGTATCCGGCCGCCGCGATCGCCTCGGCATTGTCGCCAAGCCCGCAGCCGACATCGAGGGCGGTCCGCCCCTCGCCCGGATGATCGGCGAGCCATTCCGGCAGCGTCGCCTTCGGCTTGAGTTCGGCCCAGGGAACCAGGCTCGGGTCGCCATGGGCATTCTCGTAGAGCGCCTCGAACCGGTTCTCGTCCAGGGGCAAATCCGCCGTCATCCCTTCCGCTCCCATCCGCCACGGTCGGATTGCTGCCAGTAGGTCGTCTCGTGGCCGGCGCCCTTCGCCTGCTTCCAGGCAGCCCGGGCGCGGTCGACGGCCTCGTTGTCGTTGCCGTCGAAGAGCATCACCACGCGCTGGTAGCCGGCCGGGTCGGGAAGCCCGGCGCCGTCGGCGACGAAACGCACGGTCGCCCCGTTCGGATTGTCGTCGCCCGCCGTCAACCACACCGGCTGGAGCGCCGCATGGCCGTCCTTGGCGGTGCCATGCGGCAGGAAGCCGTCGTCGCGCCATGTCCACAGGTGCGCGTCGATCGCGTCGAGCCGCTCCTCGGAGCCGAACTGCACGACGGTCCGCCAGCCCCGCTCGATGCATTTCTCCAGCAGCCCGGGCAGAACGCTTTCGAGCGGCTGGCGATCGAGGTGGTAGAAGAGGACCTCGGACATCGTCGGGTCAGGACTCGTACTTGTCCGACACCATCCGGTCGAGGAGACGCACACCCCAGCCCGAGGCCCAGGACTGGTTGATCTCGGTCTGCCGCGATTCCATCGCAGTGCCGGCGATGTCGAGATGCGCCCAGGGCGTCTTCTCGACGAAGCGCTGCAGGAATTGCGCGGCGGTGACCGAGCCGGCGAAGCGGCCGCCGATATTCTTCATGTCGGCGAATTTCGAGTCGATCATCTTGTCGTATTCGGGATCGAGCGGCATCCGCCACACGCCCTCGCCGGTCTCCTTGCCCGCCGTGATCAGGGCCTCCGCAAGGGCGTCGTCATTCGCGAACATGCCGGCGTAGAAATTACCGAGGGCGACGAGGATCGCGCCGGTCAGGGTCGCGAGGTCGACCATCAGCTTCGGCTTGAAGCGTTCCTCGACATAGGTCAGCAGGTCGCAGAGCACGAGCCGCCCCTCGGCGTCGGTATTGATGATCTCGAT
>JAGRKY010000258.1 GCA_020442095.1 Bauldia sp. | reverse complement strand
TGGTTCTACAACCTCGACAACCCGCTAGTCCTCGTCGGCCTGTTCGTCTGGGTCTTCGTGGTGATGGTGTGGTGCGCCTTCGGGGTGGTCCGCCACGCCGACAGCCTCGCGGAGCTGCTCGGCGAACCCTACGGCACGCTGATCCTGACGATTTCGGTCATCGGCATCGAAGTGTCGGTGATCGCCGCCTTGATGCTGAACGGCAATGCCGAGCCGACGCTGGCGCGCGACACGATGCTCGCGGTGGTGATCATCGTGATGAACGGGATGGTGGGGCTGTCGCTGCTGGTCGGCGGCATCCGGCACAAGGAGCAGGAATACAACCTCCAGGGCGCGCGCGCTTTCCTCGGCGTTCTGCTGACCCTTGCGACGGTGTCGCTGATCCTGCCGAACTTCACGACATCGACGCCCGACGGCAGCCTGACGACGATGCAGTCGGTCCTGTTCGCGGCCATGACACTGGTGCTCTACGCGACGTTCCTGGCGATGCAGACGACCCGACACCGGGCCTATTTCGATCAACCGGCGGCAACGGTGGCGGAGACCGGCGCGCAGGAGCCGGACGGTCACAAGAAGCATCATGATCTCAACGTCCGGTCGGTGCCCTATCACGCCCTGTTTCTGGTCCTGACACTGCTGCCGATCGTGCTGTTGTCCAAGAAACTCGCGGCGCTGATCGATTTCGGGATCGATGCCTTCGCGCTTCCCAACGCCCTGGGCGGCGTGCTGGTGGCGATCCTGGTGCTGACGCCGGAAGGCGTCGCGGCCCTGAAGGCCGCGGCCCTCAATCACCTCCAGCGGTCGGTGAATATCTGCCTTGGCTCGGCGCTCGCGACGATCAGCATGACGGTGCCGGCGGTGGTGATCATCGCGCTCGCCACCGGGACCCATCTCGAGCTCGGCCTCGAAGGCACGGAGATGGTGCTGCTGGTCCTGACGTTGACGCTGAGCATCCTGACCTTCGGCGCGACCCGCACCAACATGCTGCAGGGGGCCGTGCACCTCGTCGTCTTCTTCGTCTATTTCGTGCTGATCTTCGATCCCTGACGGTCCGACCCCGGCGTCCGGTAGAGGTAGTCCTCGGGCAGGCCGAGCCGTCGGCAGGCCTGGACCGCCGGTGCGGCGGGGACGACGAGGCGGTCGGCCGCCCGTGCCGCAGCCCGTACGACGGACCGGTCGAAGGCGCCGAGCGACCATTGCTTGCCAAGCTCCAGCCGCTCGCGGATCGGCGCCGGGAGGATGTCGACCGCCGCCCGCAGCAGCCGTCGCTGGAACGGGCCGGACGGACCCGGAAAGACCTTCACCTTCGACATGATGGCAAGGAATTCGCCGATGATCGGCGAGGGTTCCAGCTGGCCGGCCATCTCGCCGAGGAATGCATCGAGATCGTCCATGCCGGTCGGCACGCCTCGCGCCCCGTAGAGCACGGCGCTCGGCCTGCCTTCGGCGAGGAGCGCGTTCCGCTCGTCGGTCGAGAGCGGTGAGACGAAGGCGGCATAGGCCTCCATGAAGCCGAAGGTCGCCGTCGCCTGGACCCAGTCGAGCAGGCGCGGGTCGTTGGCATGATAGGAAATGCCGTCGCTGGTCTGGCCCCGGACCTTGTCGTGCCGCCGCACGATGCCGGCGATCATCGCCTCGGTCCTGCTGCGCGGCCCGTAGATCGTGACCATCGCGGCGAGGCCGGTACGCCTGAGACGGGCGAGGGGGGCGGAGCGGAAATCGCTGTGCTGCCAGATCGCGTCCCGGACGCGGGGCTCGCCGAGTTCGAGGATCACGGCGGCGACCCCGCCAATATAGAGGGCCACCGGGTTCTTGAAGACCCGCCACGAAACCGAGTCGGGCGCGGTGAGGGCGGGCTCTCCCGCCGGTTGGGTGAAGTCGAAAGCCGGTCCGGAATCCGGGCTCAGGAAAGCGGTGACCAGGGCATCGACACGCCGCAGCAGCGGCGAAGGCAGGGAGATCGGTCTGCGACGTGCGGGCGGCACGGTGGCGGTCGCGGCGGTGTCAGCCGAGCCCGACGCCGGTCTCGCGCTGGAACGCGAGCAGGTCGAGCGACGGCATGGCGTCGTTCCCCGCGGATTCGGTCACGAGGCAATGCGCCTGGCCGCGATGATGGGTCTGGTGATTGAAGAAATGCGCCAGCGCCGGCGCCAGCGGCTGGGTGATATCGCGCGGGTTGGAGATCGTCCGGTAGGTGAAGGTGGCGGCGATGGCCGCATCGTCGAGCCCGCCGATATAGGCGATGATGCGTTCGTCTTCCGCGCGCCTCGCTTCTTCAAGAGCGTCGAGCGCGTCGAAAAGGACCTCGTCGAGCCTGGTCTGGACCGGACCCTCGCCGGTGAAGCGATGCATCCAGATGCGATCCGTCACGACGAGATGGTTGAGGGTCCGGTGAAGCGAGCCGAAGAAGGCGCCGCGGTCGGCCCGATAGTCGGCGTCCGGCAGCGCGCGCGCCGCCGCGTAGAGCCGACGGTTGGCCCAGCGGTTATAATCGGCGAACATCGCAAAATGCGCTTTCACATTGACCTCGTTTCGCGTCCCGGTTTCGGCGACGGGGAGCAGAATCGGGGCCCAGCTTCGCCGGAGGTAGACCGATGAACCTGCTGCAATTGCCCGGAATAGCCGTCGCGGCGATCTCGCTCGGAAGTATAGCGGCTTCGGCCGCCGGCGCGAGGGTCGAGGAGGATGGATATTGCGGACGGTTCGTGCTCGTCGGCGGCGAGAAGGAGGTCGCCTTCGTCGACCAGGGTGCGACCGGCGCAAGCATCGGCGACACGCGCGCCGGCTGGCGCGTCCTCAACGACGAAAAGGGACAGCCTATCGGCGAGGTGCATTTCGTCGCGACCGTGACGAAGGTCGCCGAGGGCGGCGACACGGTGGTCGGCGACTATGTCGTGACGTTGCCCAAGGGCTGGCTGACGGCATCGACCATCTACACGCGGAGAAGCGCGACCGATGTCAGCCAGCGCGCCGGCAACGCCAAGCTCGCCGTGACCGGCGGCGTCGACCTCTATCGCGATGTCGAGGGCGAAATCGAGATCGAGGCCGGCGACCAGCCCCGTTATCTCTTCGATCTCGACTGCGACTGACGCCGCTCGCTTCCGCCGGCGGCGTCTAGCGCGGGCCGATATTGATCAGCTGGACGCGACGGTTGATTGCGGCGTCGGGATTCGCCGGGTCGGCCGGCTGCTCCTCGCCGACGCCGAGCGCGACGAGCTGATCGGGCGGCACCCGGAAGGTGCTGACCAGCATGTCCATCACCGCTTCGGCGCGGCGCTGGCTGAGCTTGAGGTTGTAGTCCCGCGACCCCTTGGCGTCGGTGTGGCCGATCACGGCGAAACGGTCGCTGAGGAGGAGGGGATGATGGAGACCGTCCGCGATCAGGCCGACGGTCTCCCAGGAGGCGGGGCGGATCCAGTCCGAATCGAAGTCGAATTCGACCTGGATGGTCAGGTTCGGATATTTCGAAAGCGCCTGCAGCACGGGCATCGGCTGCGCCGCCGATTCCGTCCCCTCGACCTGGATGCGCTCGAACAGCGCTTTCTGGATCGCGGCGACATCGAAGCCGGCGGCCTGCATGGCGGGACCGGACCCGGCAAGGCTCTTGATGATGTCGGCTTCCGTCAGGGTGGCCTGCGCCGAGGCAAGGGATGCCGAGAACAGCAGGGCGGCGATCGCGGCGGCGAGACGGGTGGGCAGGGTCATCGTTGAATCTCCGCGGGGAAGGGGCTTGCGACGGCGTGGGACGACGGGATCAATTCCAGCCGGCGTCGATCAGGGCCTGTTTGCACTTCTTGGAAACGCCGCGATTGATGTCGGGCCGGATCAGGCAGCTCAGGATCCGGGCGTTGCCCTCGCGGAAATCGGAGCACATCCGCCGCGCGTCATTGGCGCAGAGCGACGGCGCGGCCTCCTGCGCCTTGGCGCGCTGGTCGATCAGCTGGAAGACGATCTGAACGGTGGCGATGCAATTCTCCGAGACGTTCGCCTTGTGCTTGGCCATGCAGGCCTGGATCGCGCCGCCGCCGGGCTTCACGCCGCTGCAGTTGCGCTGGAGATCGGCGCCGCAGGCGGAGGTCAGCGTGCGGATCGCTTCGCCATATCCGATCGTTTCAGCCTGAAGGCTCGTCGCCCCCAGGACGCCGAACAGCGCGAAAATGGCTGCAGTCGTCCACCTTGCCATTTCTCTCCTCCCGTCGGTTTCGGCCCCGCATCGCCACGATGCCGGGATCGGAAATCGCCACGTGGGTAACAGCGATGACGCGGCCGTTCAAGGTCGCAGGCGCCAACTGCGGCAGACGGCGTCACCCCGCCGGGCCACCCGTCGTGCCGATCGACTTGAGGGGTTCGATGGAGCCCCTGAACTTGCGCAGGCCGAGGCCCCATTTCGTGATGCAGTTGGCGGCATCGCCGGCCGAGCCTTCGAGCAGCTGCACGCGGGACCGCTCGACGACATGGATCGCGCCCGCGGTCAGGATCGGGGCGGTCGGTACGAATACCGTGACATAGCGGGCGTCTTCATCGGCGGCGTCCTCCATGACGAAGCCGAGGACAGCCGTCCCGGGCGCGCCAAGGGTGATCAGGGCCGGGTGGTAGGAATTCTTCTCGGTGGCCATGCCCTTCAACAGGCCCGAGATGATCTCGTAGCCGGGAACGAGGTCGCGGACCCGGCCTTCGACCTTGGCGAAGGAGACAGCGCCGATCCGGGTCGTGATCAGCAGCCCGAAGCCGTAGCAGATCGCCGCGACGGCGATGACGGCGAGGATCAGCAGGAGGATCAGGTTGAGGACCGGATGCGCCCCGAGCCGGGCGCTGAGCGGCGTCAGGATCTCCTGGAAGATCGAGAAGACCTCGTAGAGGAGGTAGCCGATGGCCAGGATCGGGAGCAACGCGACGGCGCCGAGGAGCAGTCGGGTTCGCGTCCGCGAGATAAGGGGCTTCTTGGAGGCGGCGTCGTTCATGGGCGTCTGTCCTTGGCCTCGGGCGGGAGCGTGCGCCGCCATCATCGGCGATCGGAAGACAACCAGCAATCGCATTGGCAGCAATCGCATTGGCCGGGAGAACGGCCTGCAAGCCGCAAAGAAAAACGGCACCGGCGCTGTCGCGCCGATGCCGCTGGATGATGCCGGAGAACCGGCTTCGTCTTGGAACGCTGTCCCGTCGGGTCGCGATCAGGCGACGTCGAAGCGGTCGGCGTCCATCACCTTGTTCCAGGCCGCGACGAAGTCCTTGACGAACTTCCCGGGCGCGTCGGCCTGGCCGTAGACCTCCGCCAGCGCCCGAAGCTGCGAGTTCGAGCCGAAGACGAGGTCGACGCGGGTGGCGGTCCATTTCGGCTCGCCGCTGGCGCGATCACGACCCTCGAATTCCTCCTCGGCGCTGGACGTCGCCTTCCACTCCGTGTCCATGTCGAGGAGATTGACGAAGAAGTCGTTGGTCAGCGCACCCGGCCGCTTGGTGAAGACACCATGCTTGGAGCCGCCGACATTCGCGCCGAGGACGCGCAGGCCACCGACCAGAACCGTCATCTCGGGCGCGGTCAGCGTCAGGAGCTGCGCCTTGTCGATGAGGAGCTCCTCGGCGGTGACCGAGTAGCGCGCCTTCTCGTAGTTGCGGAAGCCGTCGGCGATTGGTTCCAGCACCGCGAAGGCCTCGACGTCGGTCTGCTCCTGCGAGGCGTCCGTACGGCCCGGCGTGAAGGGAACCTCCACGGTGTGACCGGCATCCCTGGCGGCCTTCTCGATGGCGGCCGCGC
>JAGRKY010000257.1 GCA_020442095.1 Bauldia sp. | reverse complement strand
TCCAGTCGTCGGCGAGATCGAGCGCATAGTCGCGCTCGCCGTCTTCGAGCCACGGCACCGACGAGGCAAGTGCCGCGATGACCACCGCGACGGTGAACGCGCTGATGCCGGGGTTCTCCTCCCAGCGATCCTGTTCGCTCGACGGGCCGTTACGGGCGATCGAACCGACAGCGGCGCGCACCATTTCGCCGATGCCCGGGAGGTCGGCATGGCCGACCTCGCGCAGCTTGGCGGCGAGGAGGATCGGAAACCCGGTCTCGTCGAGCTGGATGCCGGTCCAGAAGGGCTGGCCGCTCGGGAAGTAGTTCTGCGGCCAGCGGCCGTCCGGCATCTGCGCGGCCATCAGGTGCGCGAGGATATGGCGGGCGTCGTTGATCTCGTTGACGGCGAGGAAGGCGAAGGCGGCGAGCGTCGCGTCGCGTGGCCATACCAGGTGGTAGCCGCCAAGCGTGTTGGTGCGATTGCCCCAGGGCGTGCTCATGCTGGCAACCAGCGCTCCGGGATACATCCGGTCCTCGTGGGATTTCAGGACGGTCGCCGACATCAGCGCTTCCTCGGCCAGTCCGGCTTCCGGCGAGGGGAGGGAGAGCTTGCTGCCCCAGCCCTCCCATGCGTCGAGGAAATCCTCGCGGATCGACTCGTAGCCGACGGCGAGCGCCGAGCGTGCCAGGGTTCGCGCGCTCCACGCATTCGGGGCAAAGCCGACCGCGAGAACGCCCTGGCGATCGACCAGCGACGCCGACATTGCGACATTGCCGTGGTTCGCACGCGAGAACTGATAGGTGAACCGCCCGTTATGGGCGAGATCCTGCCAGCCGTCGGACGCACCGACGTAGCCGACGCTGAGGTCGCTCAACGGCACGTTGGCGGTCACGCACAACGCCCCGATCTCGACTGCCGCATAGGCGATCCCGTCGTCGATCCAGGCGGTGTTGTCGTAGCCACTGGTGCCGAGATGCGGGGCGGCGATGATGCCGAGGCGATATGGCCCCTCGACGCTGTAATGGATGAGGAGGACGTCTCGCGAAGGATCGGGCAGGATCTCGACCGTCAACCGGTAGTCGTCGCCGCTATGGGTGATGGTGAGGAGCGGCAGATAGGGCTTCGGCTTGGAAAGCTGGTAGCTCCGCACCCGCTTGAGATCGATCCAGCGCTCCTCGCCGATGAGGTAGAAGCCGAGGTCGCGGATTTGCGGCCGGCCGGTCGAGGGCCAGTATATCTCGTTGATGATCCCGTGGCCGACCGTGACCCACATCCGGGAATTGCCGAGCGCCGTGGTGACGAAATCCTTGTCACTGGAGGCCCATGTCGGTCCGGTACCCGGTGCTCCGAAAGCATGTCCGCTCATCACTTCCACCTTGCACAGAAGACTGGGATCGATCTGCCTCGCGTAGCACATGGACCGGCGGCCGTCGTGCCAAAATCGGAGGTGGGAATAACCGATCGATAATCCGCGCGTTTTCGTCGTCGACAGGGGTAGGATCGCGGGCATCGGGAGAAGCCCGGCGAAGGGAAGGAAGAGCGTGTGGCGTCCACCTATGTGAGCGATCTGGCGAACATCGTCATCAGCCATGGCGCGCCGTTCGTCTTCCTCGCAGTTGCCCTCGAGGCGCTGGGCTTGCCGCTGCCCGGCGAGACCCTGGTGGTCGCCGTCGGTGCGGCGATCGGCGTCCGCGGCGCGGACATCGTCTTCTGGTTCTTCGTCATCTGGACCGGGGCTTTCCTCGGCGACAACGTCGGCTATCTGATCGGCAGGAGATTCGGCCGGCAGGCGATCGCAAGGCTCGGCCAGCGCCTCGGAATCAGCGACGAGCGCATCGACGGATTCGAGCAGACCTTCAACCGCTACGGCCCGTTCATCGTGGTCATCGCGCGGTTCATCGTCCCGCTGCGGCAACTGAATGGACTGATCGCCGGGAGCATGCGGATGCCATGGCTGCATTTCGCATTGGCCAATGCCGTCGGCGCGGCGATCTGGGTCGGTGTATGGCTCTTCCTCTCCTCCCGCCTGGCGACCCTGCTGCGCCATCTCGACAAGGCGCATGGCATCGGCATCGCCGCCATGGTGCTTGCGGCGATCGTGGTCTCGGTCCTGGTCGTGATGCGCATCCGGCACGTCAGAAAGGCACGCGACGCGTCGAACCGCCGCGGCTGACGGCATGTCGACCCGGTGAGGCGTGCTACACTTCGCGCCACGGCTGCAGCGACTCGTCGAGATCGGCGGCGGGAACCGGGCGGCGAACCGGCGTCATGAGGTCCGTATATCGGAGACGGCATGATGGATCGATCGACACAGGACAAGCCGGCTGCCGGCCCCGCGGCGGCCGAGACACCGAAGACCGACCCGAAACGCGGATTGAGCCAGGCCGAGGCAGCGCGTCTCCTCGCGCAATACGGTCCGAACGCGATCGAGGAAAAGCACACCAGCCCGCTGCTGAAATTCTTCTCCTTCTTCTGGGGGCCGATCCCCTGGATGATCGAGGTTGCCGCGATCCTCTCCGCTGTCGTCCAGCATTGGGAAGACTTCGCGATCATCACCATCATGCTGTTGATCAATGCGGTGGTCGGCTTCTGGCAGGAATACCAGGCCGACAACGCGATCGCGGCGCTGAAGGAGAACCTTGCGCTCAAGGCGCATGTCCTGCGCGACGGAATCTGGAAGGATATCGCCGCGCGCGACCTGGTCCCGGGCGACGTCATCCTCATCCGGATCGGCAACGTCATCCCCGCCGATGTCACGCTGGTCGAGGGCGACTATCTCAGCGTCGACCAGTCGGCGCTGACCGGCGAATCCCTGCCGGTCGACAAGGCGGCCGGCGACACCGCCTATTCGAGTTCCGTCGCCAAGATGGGGGAGATGAAGGCGGTCGTCACCGCGACCGGCGCCGCGACCTATTTCGGCCGCACCGCGAAGCTCGTGCAGACCGCCGGTGCGACGTCCCATTTCCAGAAGGCCGTGCTGCGGATCGGCAATTTCCTGATCATGATCACCCTGGCGCTGGTCGCGCTGATCCTGATCGTCGCCCTGTTCCGCCGCGACCCCCTGGTCGAGACCATCCTCTTCGCCCTGATCCTGACGGTCGCCGCGATTCCCGTCGCCCTGCCGGCGGTGCTCTCGGTCACCATGGCGGTTGGCGCGGTCAGGCTTGCCAAGATGAAGGCCATCGTCTCGCGGCTGGTGTCGATCGAGGAAATGGCGGGGATGGACATCCTCTGCTCCGACAAGACCGGCACGCTGACCAAGAACGAGCTGACCCTGGGCGATCCGATCGTCCTTGGCGGCAAGGATGCCGCGGACGTCATCCTGGCGGCGGCGCTCGCATCGCAGGCGGACAGCCCGGACGCGATCGACGGCGCGATCCTGAAGGGGCTCGGCGACCCGGCTGCCCTCAAGCCGTTCACCATCGGGAAATTCGTGCCCTTCGATCCGGTCAGCAAGCGCGCCGAGGCGGATGTCGAAGGGGAGGGCGGCAAGTTCCAGGTCGCCAAGGGGGCGCCGCAGGCGATCCTCGAACTGGTCGGCGCGGATGGTACCCTCGGCACCCGCGTGTCGGAGGAGACCGACAAGCTGGCGGCGAAGGGCTACCGGACGCTCGGCGTTGCGCGAACGGACCAGTCCGGCAAATGGCAATATGTCGGCCTGCTGCCGCTGTTCGATCCGCCGCGGGACGATGCCCTCGCCACCATCCATGCGGCGCGGGACATGGGGCTCGACGTCCGTATGGTGACCGGTGACCATGTCGCCATCGCCCGCGAGATCGCCGGCAAGCTCGACCTCGGCACCAATATCGTCGCCGCCGACGAGGCCTTCGACAAGGACGGCAACCGCCGCGACGGCTCAGGCATCGAGGATGCCGACGGCTATGCCCAGGTCTTCCCCGAGCACAAATACCGGATCGTCAAGGAACTGCAGGCGAGCGGCCATATCGTCGGGATGACCGGCGACGGGGTCAACGACGCGCCGGCGCTCAAGCAGGCCGATGTCGGGATCGCGGTCAGCGGCGCGACCGACGCCGCCCGCGCCGCGGCCGACCTGATCCTCACCGGGACCGGCCTCTCGGTGATCACGCGTGCCATCGAGGAGGCGCGCATGATCTTCGAGCGGATGAACAGCTATGCCGTCTTCCGCATCGCCGAGACGGTGCGCGTCCTGCTGTTCATGACGCTCTCCATCCTCATCTTCAATTTCTATCCCGTCACGGCGGTGATGATCGTCCTGCTCGCGGTGCTGAACGACTTCCCGATCATGATGATCGCCTATGACAACGCGCCGGTCGCGCGAAAGCCGGTCAAGTGGGATATGCATCGGGTGCTCACGCTGAGCATCATCCTTGGCGTGATGGGTGTCTTCGCGAGCTTCGGCCTGTTCTGGATCGCTGAGGAATACCTTCACATACCTCGCGAGACGATCCAGACCATCGTCTTCCTCAAGCTGCTGGTCGCCGGTCACCTCACCATCTACCTGACCCGGAATACCGGTGCGATCTGGGACCGGCCGTGGCCGAGCTGGAAGCTGATCGTGGTGACCGAGACCACCCAGGTGCTCGGAACGCTGGCGGCGGTCTATGGCTGGCTCGTCCAGCCGATCGGCTGGAAATACGCGCTCGCCGTCTGGGCCTATGCGCTGATCTGGTTCCTGATCAACAGCGTCGTGAAGATCTACGCCTACCGGCTGATGCGGCGGGGACGCGACAACTGAGCTGCGCGCCCCGCGCGGCCGGTCAGTCCTTCGTCGCCTCGCGCACGCGTGCGGTGTCGTTGACGCCTTCGAGATCGGCCGCCTGGCTGTCGTTCATCTGCTCCAACTGTCGGATCACCCGCGCGGTCTCATTGGCGCATTGGATCGTCGTCAGAATACCGATTGACTCACGTCTCATGAGCATATGATATTATCATAAGAGCGATCGAGATGGGGCGCGTCCGCGGTGACCGACTTGCCACTAGAACGCGATATCTGGAACCGCGCTGTCGCGCGTTCCGAGGAGCATGGCTACAACAGCTTTGCCAGCTCGACCCGCGGTCTGGTCGGGAAGGTCGTGCACGCGATCGGCTTGCGCATCATCGGCGGGGACCTGCCGCCCGGCACGGTCATGCCGAGGGAAGCGGAATGGTGTGCCCAGCTCGGCGTCAGCCGTACGGTGCTGCGTGAAGCGACCAAGATCCTGATCAGCAAGGGCCTCGTCGAATCCCGACCGAAGACCGGCACCCGGGTCCGCCCTTTGGAAAACTGGAATCTCCTGGATCCCGATGTTCTCGGCTGGCAGCTGGCCGAGTTCCCTCGCGATCGTTTCGTTCGCGAAATTTTCGAGCTGCGCCGCGCGATTGAGCCGTCGGTCGTCGGCCTTGCCGCGCTCCGGGCGACGGAGGCGCAGCTTGACGAGATGGCGGCCGCACTGGAAGCAATGGAGGCAGCCGGCGACGACGGCCGGCTGTTCATCGACCCCGACACACGCTTCCACATCGCCATCCTCAATGCCGTCGACAACGGGATGATGCGTTCGCTGAGCGCGGTCATCGAGACGGCGTTGACCACGACAATGTTCCTCTCCCTCGACAACCCACGCGGCCAGCGACACTCGGTACCATTGCACCGGGCAGTGTATGATGCTCTCCGCAATCGCGACCCCGAGGCCGCACGGGCCGCGATGATCCGCCTTATCGACGATGCCGAGAGCGACGCTTCCACGGCACTCGAAGCGCGGGACCAGGGGAAACGGGCCACAGAGAGGAAGCCAAACAAATGACGAAACGGAAACTGCGCTCGCAAGGCTGGTTCGGCGGTACCGGCACGCATGCCACCATGCATCGCAGCTGGATGAAGAACG
>JAGRKY010000256.1 GCA_020442095.1 Bauldia sp. | reverse complement strand
GAATCGATGATCACCGCCCCGGTGCCGACCCGGGCGGAGGTCTCGGACGTGTCCACAGCCGTCTTCGAGGGCGCGGACGCGATCATGCTCTCGGCTGAATCCGCCTCCGGAGCCTTTCCGGTCGAGGCCGTGGCGACAATGGACAGGATCGCCATCGAGGTCGAGCGCGATCCGAATTACCCCAGCATCATCTACGCCCAGCGAACCGAGCCCGAGGCGACCGGCGCGGACGCGATCTCCGCCGCCGCCCGGCAGATCGCCGAGACACTGCACCTCGCCGCGATCTGCTGCTACACGGCGTCGGGCGCGACCGCGGTCCGCGCGGCACGCGAAAGGCCCCTGACCCCGATCATCGCCATGTCGCCGATCGCCGCGACCGCGCGACGCCTGTCGATCGTCTGGGGGCTGCATTGCATATCGGGCCAGGAGCCCGGCACGCTGGAGGAGATGGTCGACCGGGCCTGTCAGGTCGCCTCGTCGGAAGGCGGCGCCGTCCCCGGCCAGCGCATCATCGTCACCGCCGGTGTGCCGCTCGGCACGCCGGGCGCGACCAACATGCTGCGGATCGCCTTCATCGGCAGCCATGGCGGCGATTCGCTGAAGACCTGACCCCCCGCGTCGTCAGAGCGATTCGCCGATTTCCTTGGCCTCGAGCTCGTCGAGCGCGTCCCTGATCGTATCGAGATGCGGGTCGATCGCCAGCGCATCCCGGTAGGCGGCCATTGCCCGGGCGTCGTCGCCCAGCGCCTGCAGAACCATCCCGAAGCCGCTCAAGGCGCCGAAATGCCGGGGCTCGAGCTCCAGCACCCGCCCGATATCCGCGATCGACTGACCGTAGTCATCCATCAGGAAATACACCGTCGCGCGCTTGTTCCACCCCTCGACATAGTCGGGTCGCATGACGATGACGCGGTCGAGGAAGTCCAGCGCACGGGGATAGCGCTTCTCCTGCATGGCGCCGAGCGCCCAGTCCATCAGCAGGTCGATCGTATCGCTGTCGGATTCGAGCCAGAGGCTGAGAACCTCCCGTTCGGCCTGTCTCGCCTCGGATTCGTCCTCGCTGCTACGCAGGGTTTCAAGAAGCGCGTCGATCCGCTCGGCCCTGGTCGGCTGCGCGACGGCCGGCGTCTCTTCGCCGGGCGTGGCGGTCGCAGGGCCCTCCTCCGCCCGTGCGGCGACGCCGCCCGGGGCGGTCAGCAAAAAACAGGCAAGAACGAGCGCGATCCTCCGCATCCCGGCAGACTAGCGCCGGCCCCGGACGGTCGTCAAAACAAGCCGTCGTGATGGATTGATCGCGTGCGCGGCGACGCCTCAGCCCTGGCGGGCCTTGAAGCGCGGATTGGCTTTGTTGATCACAAAGACGCGGCCTTTCCGCCGGACAAGGCGGTTGGCGCGATGACGCTTGCGCAGCGAACGGAGTGAATTGCGAATCTTCATGGGTCTATGGCCGGCTCGATCGACCATGCCGAGCATGGCCTTGAGAAATCCGGGCGGAACCTATGGTCCGGCACCAACGCTGTCAAGCGCCGCCCCCCGATGATCGACGGTATTCAGGCGGCAAGCAGCTTTTCGACCTCGTTGACCAGGTCCTTGAGGTGGAACGGTTTCGAAAGCACCTTGGCCGCCGGCGGCGCGTTGGACTCGGGGTTCAACGCAACGGCGGCGAAGCCGGTGATGAACATCACCTTGAGATCCGGGTCGAGCTCGGTCGCCCGGCGGGCCAGTTCGATACCGTCCATCTCCGGCATGACAATGTCGGTCAGCAGCAGGGTGAATGGCTCTTCGCGGAGCCTTTCATAGGCCGACTGGCCATTGTCGAACGACACGACGTCATGGCCGGCATTCTGCAGCGCCTTCACCAGGAAGCGGCGCATATCATTGTCGTCTTCGGCGAGGAGGATTCTCGTCATGGGCGCGTTTCGGCTCCGGTTATTCCACCCCGGGAATAGCGATTCCAGAGTAAAGATCGCGTGAACGCGGGAGTGCAAGGACTTTGCGAGGCTGTGGACACGCCGGGCCGAAATTGGCAACATCCCCGCTCCATATCGACGGTGCCCGAAAACCGCCTGATGCCGACACCGAACGATCCCCCCGCGACACCTGCTTTCGAGATCCTGTCGCCGGACCAGCAGTGTGTGCCTCTGGTCTTCAACTCGCCGCATAGCGGTCGCGTCTATCCGGAAAGCTTCCTGGCCGCCTCCCGCCTCGACCCGTGGACCATCCGCTGTTCGGAAGACACCTATGTCGACGAGCTCTTTGCCTCGGCGGTCGGCCAGGGCGCGCCCTTGTTGCGGGCCAACTTTCCGCGGGCATGGCTTGATGTGAACCGCGAGCCCTACGAGCTCGATCCGAAGATGTTTTCCGGGAGGCTCCCGGATTTTGCCAATGTCCGATCCGTCCGGGTCGCCGGCGGTCTCGGCACCATCGCCCGTATCGTTTCGGAGAGCGAGGAAATCTACGACCGGCCGCTTGACGTCGCCGAGGCGCTCGAACGCATCGAGGCCTATTACAAGCCCTATCACCAGGCCCTGCACGATCTCGTCGCGAGAACCCGTTCGGCTTTCGGCCTCGCCGTCCTCGTCGATTGCCACTCGATGCCCTCGGCGACACGCGGCGGCGCCGGGCGGTTGCGGCCGGACATCGTCATCGGCGACCGCTACGGAACGAGCTGCGCGGTCGAGCTGACCGACATGGCGGCCCAGATCCTGACCCAGCTCGGCTATTCGGTCAGCCGCAACAAGCCCTACGCCGGCGGCCACATCACCGAGCATTACGGCCGCCCCTGCCAGGGCGTCCATGCGCTTCAGATCGAGGTCAAACGCTGCCTCTACATGGATGAACGCAGCCTGGAGCCAACCGCCGGCTTCGAACCGCTGCGAAAGGACCTGTCGATCTTCGTTCAGGGTCTTGCCGGCGCGATAGGGTCTGGCCTGCTTTCCCTGCCCGACGCGGCCGAGTAGCCAAAAAAAAAGGCCGCTCGTTTCCGAAGCGGCCTAAGTCTAGGGAGGAAACGCCCAAGGAGGGCAGCGGTATCGCTACCGCACTGCAACAATTGGCTATCTCAACCTCGAAATCAAGAGATCGGATGATGTTTGTCGCTCACAGTTTGTCACAGGCATCCCGATTTTGCGATTGGCAACCCGAACCGATCAAAATAAACGTGACAGATCATATAGTTGAATCAAATGTTGCAGAGCAGCAACATGACCTGCAACACACGCAGGGCAGCCATGCCGGGACCTCTCGATGAACCTTGAAGCCCTCCCCGCTTTCGTGGATCGCCTGGCAGACGCTGCCTCCGATTCGATCATGCCGTTTTTCCGGGCAAGGGTAGAAGTCGAGAACAAGAAGGCCTCCGGCTTCGATCCGGTGACCGCCGCCGACCGTCAGGCTGAGGCGGCAATGCGCCAGCTTATCGAGGCGGGCTTCCCCGACCATGGCATCGTCGGCGAGGAATACGGCTCCGACCGGGCGGACGCGGACTTCGTATGGGTTCTCGATCCGATCGACGGGACCAGGGCCTTCATCACCGGTCTGCCGGTCTGGGGCACGCTGATCGGCCTTCTCCACAACGGGCGTCCGATATTCGGCATGATGGCCCAACCCTTCACCGGCGAGCGGTATGCCGGCGACGGCGAGCGCGCCTGGTACACCGGGCCGGGCGGCGCCCGCGACATCTCCACGCGCCCCTGCCCCGAGCTCGCCGAGGCGGCGCTTTTCACCACCAGTCCACACCTCTTCTCGGAGGAGGAACGGATCGCCTATGAGCGGGTCGAAAAGACCGCCCGGATGGGCCGTTACGGGGTCGACTGCTACGCCTATTGCATGGTCGGCTCGGGCCAGGCGGACATCGTCGTCGAGGCCGGCCTCCAGAGCTACGACATCGTCGCGCTGATCCCGGTCGTCGAGGGGGCAGGCGGGCGCGTCACGACCTGGGACGGCGGCTCCGCCGCTTCCGGTGGCCGGATTGCCGCATCAGGCGACGAACGGCTTCACGAGCAGCTCCTCGAAACCCTGGCCGGTTAGCCGGAGCCCGGCACGAAGGCGTCGAAGGCCGCCCAGAACTGCTCGCGGACGGCATCGCGCTCCATCATCAGCTCATGCCGGGCGCCCGGCAGGATGACCAGCGCCCCGGCGCGCAGTTCCTCCGCCAGCATTTCGGCCGCACCGACCGAGACCACCCTGTCCATCATGCCGATCATGACCAGCGTCGGGATCCCGATCGACGGGGCGAAGTCCGGTTCCGTGGCCTCCGCCATCGCCCTGCAGGCGGCGTGAAGCCAGCCGAAGGTCGGCGAGCCGATCGACACCTGCGGAAGCTGCTTGTAGATCGCCGCGTTGCGGGCGAAGCGCTCCGGATCCCCGGTGAATGGATTATCCTCGAAGACGTTCTCGGCGATCGCGTGGTTATGCGCGCGCGAAAGGTCGAGCTCGCCGAGACCGAAGGCCGTCATCAGCGCCGCGCCGGCCTGGATCATCGCCGGCGACGGGCGCTTCCGGGCAAGCCCCATCAGGGGCGCCGCCAGGACCATTCGGGTAAACCGGGTGTGGCCGGCCCGCGCCGAGCGCAGGCAGACCAGCCCGCCGGTCGAATGCGC
>JAGRKY010000255.1 GCA_020442095.1 Bauldia sp. | reverse complement strand
AATTCTTGGTCAGCAGCGTCGTCGTGGCGAAGGCGGAGAGCGCCATCGCCAGCAGTGGCAGCACGAGGTGCCAGAAATAATCGGCCAGCGCCCGCGGATCGGAGATCCATTGCCAGAAGGGCGTATTGGCATACTCGTCCGACCAGAGGCCGCGGAGCGGGAACCAGTCGAAGAAGCTGCCGCCGGCGAAGAGCACGATCAGCAGGATGGCGAAAAGGAAGCCCGGGATCGCATAGCCGACGATGATCACCGCGCTGGTCCAGATGTCGAAGCGCGAGCCGTCCTTCACCGCCTTGCGGACGCCGAGCGGAATCGAGATCGCGTAGGAAAGCAGCGTCATCCACAGGCCGAGCGATATCGACACAGGCAGCTTCTCGGCGATCAGGTCGAGCACCGAGATGTCGCGGAAATAGCTCTCGCCGAAATCGAAGCGGAAATAGTTCCACAGCATCAGGCCGAAGCGCTGGAGCGGCGGCTTGTCGAAGCCGAACTGCTTTTCGAGCTGGGCGATGAATTCGGGATCGAGTCCCTGCGCGCCGCGATAGGCCGAGGTTGCCTCGCCGCCACTGCCGCCGCCCTCGCCACCGACACCCTGGAAGTCACCGCCACCGCCGGTGAAGCGGCCAGTGGCCGAGACGTCGGTTCCCTGGATCTGGGCGATGATCCGCTCGATCGGGCCGCCCGGCGCGAACTGCACGACCAGGAAGCTGATCGCCATGATGCCGATCATCGTCGGGATGATCAGCAGGAGCCGTCGCAGGATATATGCGCCCATGCGTCCTCTTATCCGGCCATGCCGACGGCCGCCGCCTTGTCGCGGTCGAACCACCAGGTCGTCTCGGGGGTGAAGGCGTAATCCGGCTTCTCGGCCGGCCAGCCGAACAGGTCCCAATGCGCGACTCGGTGTTCGGCAAGATACCAGTTCGGCACCCAATAGTGTCGGGCGCGAAGAATCCGGTCGATCACCCGGGTCAGCGTGATGAGTTCTTCGCGGGTTTCGACCTCCGGCACCCGTTTCAGCAGCGCGTCGATCGTCGGGTCCTTAACGCCGGCATAATTGTAGCTGCCGGAGGTATCCGCCGACCGGATCGAGTAGGTCTGCTGGAGCCCGTCGAGCGGCGTGGCGGAGAAGGTGACCGCGAACATCACGATGTCGAAATCGAAATCCGCGGTCCTCGACTGATACTGGGCGGGATCGATGACGCGCAGCGACGCGTCGACGCCGATCCGCTTCAGATTCTCGATATAGGGCATCGTCACCGGCTGGAAGACCGAGGCGTGAAGCAGGAACTCGACCGACAGCCGCGCGCGCGTGCCGTCGACCAGGAACTGGCCCTCCTGTTTCCAGCCCGCCTCGGCCAGCAATTCGGAGGCCTTGCGCAACAGCGTCCGGTCGCGGCCGGAGCCATCGCTCACCGGCGGGACGTAGGGGTCCCCGAAGACCTCGGCCGGCAGGTCGGCGCGGTGCGGCTCGAGCAGCGCCAGCTCGGCCTTGTCGGGCACGCCCTTCGCGGCATAGTCCGACCCTTCGAAATAGGACGCCAGCCGCGTATAGGCGTCGAAGAAGAGGTTGCGGTTCGACCATTCGAAATCGAAAGCGAGGCCGATCGCCTGCCGCGTCCGCGGATCGGCGAACTTCGCGCGGCGGGTATTGATCATCCAGCCCTGCATCGATGGGCGGAGTTCCTCGGGGAAGAGCGTCTTCTTCACCTTGCCCGCGGTGAATGCCGGGAAATTGTATTCCTGCACCCAGGTCTTGGAGGTGAATTCCTCGCGATAGGTGATGTCGCCCTTCTTGAAGGCCTCGAAGGCCGGCTGCCGCTCGCGGAAGAAATCGATGCGGATGACGTCGAAATTGTTGAAGCCGACATTCACCGGCAGGTCTCGGGCCCAGTAGTCGTCGACCCGCTCGAACTCAATGTAGCGGCCGGCGGAAAGGCGGCCGACCTTGTAGGGACCGGAGCCGAGCGGCGGCGAAAGCGTCGAGGCGTCGAAGGTGTTCGTCGTGTAGTAGGTCCTGGAGAAGATCGGCAAGCCGACAATGGTCAGGATCGTGTCGCGGCTCTGGGTGCCGTCGAGCGTGACGACCACCGTCTTCGCATCGGGCGCCTCGGCACCGGCCAGCGGACCGATCACCTGCGAGATGTTCGGATGCCCCTGCTCCTTGAGCAGCATCAGGGAGAAGGCGACATCGCCCGCGGTCAGCGGCGAGTCGTCATGGAATCGGGTTCCGTCGCGGAGATGGAAAGTGAAGACGTTGCCGTCCTCGGAGACGTCGACCGTCTCGGCGACGAGGCCATAGACGGCGTCGGGCTCGTCGGTCGCCCGCGCCATCAGCGTATCGAAGATCAGCTCGATGCGTGGCGGCGCGTCGCCCCTCAGCACAAAGCCATTGAGCGTGTTGAAGGTCTGGGTGTTCTGGTTGAAGTACCAGAAGGGCGGCTGAAAATTCATCCGCCCGCCCTTGGGGGCATCGGCGACGACATAGTCGAAATGGGTGAAATCGGCCGGGTATTTCAGGTCGCCGAAGATCGACAGCCCGTAGAGGCCGGTCTTCCCCGCCGCCCAGGCCCAAGGCGCCATCGCCGCCGAGGCCGCCGCGGCGCCGGCGAGCTGGAGTACGCTACGGCGGGTCAGGCCCGCCGCTGCCGCCCTCACTTGGCGCCTCCGATCCTGTCGGCCTTGGCGTCGTCCCACCACCAGATCGTCGGGAATCCGATCAGGAACTTGCCGTAGCCGTCCGGATGGCCGAAGCGGTCCCAATAGGCGATGCGCTCGGGCAGGATGGTGTAGCTCGGGATGACATACTGGTTCGCCATCAGCACGCGGTCGAGCGCGCCGATCGCCGCCACCTGCTCGTCGCGGTCCTTGGCGAAGATGATCCGGTTGATCAGCTCGTCGACGGCCGGGTCCTTGATGCCGGCATAGTTCTGCGACGACTGCTTGTCGGCCGCGGCCGAGCCCCAATAATCGGCCTGCTCGTTGCCGGGCGAATTGGATTCGCCCCAGCCGGCGTAGATCATGTCGAAGTCGCGCGAACGGACGCGGGTGATGAACTGGCTGGAATCGACCGAGCGGACGGTCACGTCGATCCCGATCCGCTTCAGCGCCTTCTGGAAGGGCAGCGCGACCTTCTCGATCGTCGGGCCGTTCAGCAGGATCTCGAAGGAGACCGGCTTTCCGGAAGGATCGAGCATGTGGTTGCCCTCGAGCTTGTAGCCCGCCTCCTGGAAGAGCTGGACCGCCTTGCGGAGATTCTCGCGGACCTTCTGCGGGTCGCCGCCGACCGGGTTGGTATATTCCTCGGTGAAGACCTCCGGCGGCACCTTGTCCCGCACGGATTCGAGGATTTCGAGCTCCTTGCCCTGCGGCAGCCCCTTCCAGCCGATCGGGATGCCGTAGAAGAAGGAATTGATGCGCTCATACTGGCCGAAGAAGATCGTCCGGTTGAGTTCCTCAAAGTCGAAGGCGTAGTTCAGCGCCCGGCGCACCCGGGCATCCTGGAAAAGCGGCCGCCGGAGATTCGGCACCCAGCCGACCATGACGCCGGAAACCTGCTCGAGGTCCACCAGCTCCTTCTTGATCCGCCCGTCCTTGACCGCCGGGATGTCGTAGCCGGTCGCCCAGCGCTTCGCCTCGTTCTCGCTCCAGTAGTCGAATTCGTCGGCCTTGAAGGCTTCGAACTCGACGTTGAGGTCGCGATAATATTCGTAGCGGATGGTGTCGAAATTGTTCTGGCCGACATTGACGTTGAGGTCGGCGCCCCAATAGTCCGGCACCCGCTGGTAGGTGATCGAGCGGCCCGGCGTCACCGAAGAGACGCGGTAGGGGCCGGAACCCAGCGGCGGCTCGAGCCCCCCCGAGGCGATGTCGCGCTGCTTGCCGTTGGCGTCCTTCCCTTCCCACCAGTGCTTCGGCAGGATCAGCAGCTCGCCGACGATCTGCGGCAGTTCGCGGTTTCCGGTCTGGTCGAAGGTGAAGGTCACCTCGCGCTCCCCGGTCACCTCGGCCTTGGTGACGTGCTGGTAGTAGAAG
>JAGRKY010000254.1:1291-3355 GCA_020442095.1 Bauldia sp. | reverse complement strand
CGGCCAGCATGCCGAGCTCGACGTCATGCGTAAGGTCGAGGGCGTCGCGATCAGTCCGCGGGACACGGTGCTGGTCGACCAGGGGATGATGACCGGCCGGGCCGGCATCTTCGCCGGTGGCGACGTGATCGGCGGGCTGATGACGATGACCGCGGCGACCGGCCACGGCAAGAAGGCGGCGCGCGCGATCGATGTCTGGCTCAGCGGCGGGCATTACGAGGGCCACGAGAAATCGCCGCCGGTCGATTTCGACATGCTCAACCTGCCGCTCTTCCTCGATGCCGGGCGCTCGCAGATGAGCGCCCTGCCGCCGGAGGCGCGGTCCGGCTTCGTCGAGGTGGTCGCCGGGATCAGCGATCGCGAGGCGCGCTACGAGGCCGATCGCTGCCTCTCCTGCGGCAACTGCTTCGAATGCGACAACTGCTTCGCGGCCTGCCCGGAGCAGGCGGTGGTCAAGCTCGGCAAGGGACGGAAATACACGGTCGACCTCGACCTCTGTACCGGCTGCGCCGTCTGCTACGACCAGTGCCCCTGCCATGCGATCGAGATGGTCGCGGACGTCGCGGCACTCAGCGCGGAGGCGCACCGGCCGCTCCGCTTCAAGGCGCGGCCGTGAGGGACGGGCGATGAATACCAGCAGCAACACGCCTGTCACCGACACCATGGACGGCAATGCCGCGGTCGCGCATGTCGCCTACCGGGTCAACGAGGTCTTCGCGATCTTCCCGATCACGCCGTCCTCGCCGATGGCCGAGCATGCCGACGAATGGATCGCCAAGGGGATCACCAATGTCTGGGGGACGCTGCCCTCGGTCCAGGAGATGCAGTCGGAAGGCGGGGCCGCCGGCGCGCTGCATGGTTCGCTGCAGAGCGGGGCGCTGACGACGACCTTCACCGCGTCGCAGGGCCTGCTCCTGATGCTGCCCAACATGTTCAAGATCGCGGGCGAGCTGACGCCGACGGTCTTCCATGTCGCGGCGCGCTCGATTGCCACCCAGGCGCTGTCGATCTTCGGCGACCACCAGGACGTGATGGCGGTGCGTTCCTCCGGCTTCGCGCTGCTCGGTGCGGCCTCGGTGCAGGAGGCGCACGACCTCGCGCTGGTCGCCCAGGCCGCGACGCTGGAATCGCGGGTGCCTTTCCTCCACTTCATGGACGGCTTCCGCACCTCGCACGAGGTCAACAAGCTGACGCTGCTTCCCGACGACGTGATGCGGGCGATGATCGACGAGAGCCTGATCCGCGCCCATCGCGACCGGGCTCTGAGCCCGGCCCACCCGGTGGTCCGTGGCACGGCGCATAATCCCGATACCTTCTTCCAGGCGCGCGAGACCGCCAATCCCTTCTATGCGGCGGTGCCCGGCATCGTCCAGGCGGCGATGGACCGGCTCGGCGCGCTGTGCGGCCGCCACTACCGCCTTTTCCGCTATGACGGGCATCCGGAAGCCGAGCGCGTCGTCGTGTCGATGGGCTCGGGCGCCGAGGTGGTGCGCGAGACGGCGGTGAAGCTCGCAGAGCAAGGCGAGAAGGTCGGCGCGTTGCAGGTGCTGCTCTACCGGCCCTTCTCGGTTCCGGATTTCCTCGCCGCGCTGCCGGCGACGGTGAAGAGCATCGCCGTGCTCGACCGCTGCAAGGAGCCCGGCGGACCCGGCGAGCCGCTCTACCAGGATGTCGTCGCGGCGATGATCCAGGCGGTGGCGGCCGGCGAGCGCGCGGCGATGCCGCGGATCTTCGGCGGGCGCTACGGCCTGTCGTCGAAGGACTTCCACCCCGGCATGGCAAAGGCGGTCTTCGACGAGGCGTCGGAGCCCGACCCGAAGAACGGCTTCACCATCGGCATCGAGGACGACGTTTCGGGCACCAGCCTCGCCTATGACCGCGACTATGACGTCGAGCCGGAGGCGACGAAGCGGGCGCTGTTCTTCGGCCTCGGCTCGGACGGGACGGTCGGCGCCAACAAGAACAGCGTCAAGATGCTGGCGGAAGACCCCGACCGCTTCGCGCAGGGCTATTTCGTCTACGACTCGCACAAGTCCGGCGCCGAGACGGTGTCGCATCTCCGCT
>JAGRKY010000254.1:0-1276 GCA_020442095.1 Bauldia sp. | reverse complement strand
GCGAGGCGATCCACGCGCCCTATCTGATCCGCCACGCCGACTTCGTCGCCTGCCACCGCTTCGAGCTGTTGCGCAAGCTCGACATCCTCGGGGCCGCGAGGGCCGGCGCGACCTTTCTGCTCAACGCGCCCTTTCCGGCGGACGTGGTCTGGGACCAGCTGCCGCGGCCGGTGCAGCGCCACATCATGGAGAAGAAGCTCCGCTTCTACGTCATCGACGCGACGAGCGTCGCGCAGGACCTCGGGCTCGGGCCGCGGGTCAACACCATCCTCCAGACCTGCTTCTTCGCGATCTCGGAAATCCTGCCCCGCGACGACGCGATCGCCGCAATCAAGGCTTCGATCGAGAAGGCCTATGGCCGCAAGGGCGGCGCGGTGATCGAGAAGAATTTCGCGGCGGTCGACGCGGCGCTCGAGCATCTCTTCGAGGTCGCGGTGCCGGAGAGCCTGACCGGCGTGCCGAACCCGGCGCTGGTGCCCGACGACGCACCGGCCTTCGTGCGCAACGTGACGGGCGCGATGATGGCCGGCCGCGGCGACGCGATTCCCGTGAGCGCGATGCCGGTCGACGGCACCTTCCCGAGCGGGACGACCGCCTTCGAGAAGCGCAACATTGCGGTCGAGGTGCCGCTCTGGGACGCCGATCTCTGCATCCAGTGCGGCCAGTGCGGAATCGTCTGCCCGCACAGCGTCATCCGGGCGAAATACTATCCGGAGGATGCGCTGAAGGGCGCGCCGGAGAGCTTCCGCTCGGCGCCGGTCAATGCCCGCGGCTTCCCCGACAGCCGCTTCTCGCTGCAGATCTATGTCGAGGACTGCACCGGCTGCGGCGTCTGCGTCGAGAACTGCCCAGCGATCAGCCCGACCGACCCCGACCATCGCGCCATCGACCTGGTCGACAAGCGGCCGCTGATCGAGACCGAGCGCGACAACATCGCCTTCTTCGAGACATTGCCGCAGCCCGACCGGTCGCGGGTCAACTTCGCCAATGTCCGCGGCGTGCAGTTCCTCGAGCCGACTTTCGAATTTTCCGGGGCCTGCGCCGGCTGCGGCGAGACGCCTTACGTCAAGCTGATCAGCCAGCTCTTCGGCGACCGGCTGCAGATCGCCAATGCCACCGGCTGCTCGTCGATCTATGGCGGCAACCTGCCGGCCCATCCGTGGCGCACGGGGGCCGACGGCCGTGGCCCGGCCTGGAACAATTCGCTGTTCGAGGACAATGCCGAATTCGGCCTCGGCTACCGGCTCGCCATCGACAAGCAGACCGAGATCGCCCG
>JAGRKY010000021.1 GCA_020442095.1 Bauldia sp. | reverse complement strand
AAGGCATCTTCGTCGGCATCACCTCGGGAGCCACCTTCGCAGGCGGACTGCGCGTCGCGGAAAAGGCACCGAAGGGATCGAACATCCTCTGCATGCTGCCCGACACCGGCGAGCGCTACCTCTCGACGCCGCTGTTCGGCGGCATCGAGGCGGACATGAACGAAGAGGAGCTGGCCATCTCGCGCTCGACGCCGAGCGCCCAGCTCGCCGCAGCCTAGCTGCCCGCGATCGCCAGCAGGCGATCGATATCGACATGCGCTTCGAGGTGCCCGGCCAGCCGGTCGAGCACCTCGTTCACCTCCGCCTCGTAGTTAAGGTTTGACGTCGGCGCGCCGAGCGCCGCAAGAAAGGCGCACCTGAAGCCGTCCGCTGCGAAGATGCCGTGGACGTAGCTTCCCGAGACGAGCCCGTCCGCCGATTTCGCCCCGTCAGCGCGCCCGCCAAGGTCGAGAAGCGGCCGGGTGCAATCCGGGCCCGACGACCGGCCGAGATGGATTTCGTAGCCGGTGACAGCCTCGCCGCTCGACAGGTGCGAGCCCGCCACGGTGACCGTCGCCTTGTCGCCCCCGAGCACCGTATCGATGTCGAGAAGGCCGAGTCCCTCGATGGACCCGGCTTTGCCCTCGACACCATCCGGGTCGGCGATCGTTCGCCCGAGCATCTGGTAGCCGCCGCACAGACCCAGCACCCGCGCGCCCCGCCGATGGTGGGCGCGGATATCGATGTCCCAACCTTCCGCGCGAATGAAAGCGAGGTCGGCAATCGTCGCCTTCGATCCCGGGATCAGGATCAGGTCGGCATCGCCCGGGAACGCCTCGCCCGGCCGGACGAGGATCACCGACACGCCGGGCTCCATGCGGAGCGGATCGAGATCATCGAAATTCGCGATCCGCGGCAGGATCGGAACGGCAATCGTCACGCCGGACCTTTCGGCGCCACTCGTCGCCAGGTCGAGGGCGTCCTCGGCCGGTAGCCGCCAGGCCGCCGCAAACCACGGGATGACACCGAGCGACGGCCAGCCGGTCCGCTCCTCGGTGAATCTGACGCCTTCGACGAAAAGGCCAGCGTCGCCACGGAACTTGTTGATCAGGAAGGCCTTGATCCTTGACCGGTCGGCTTCGGGAAGCACCGCATGGGTCCCGACCAGGCTGGCGATCACCCCGCCCCGGTCGATGTCGCCGAGCAGCACCACCGGCACGTCGGCGGCCTCGGCGAAGCCCATATTGGCAATGTCGCCGGCGCGGAGATTGACCTCCGCCGGGCTCCCCGCCCCCTCGACAAGGACGATGTCGACCCCTTCCCCGATCAGCGCGAAGCTCTCCAGCACCTTCGGCAGCAGCGCCTGCTTCCGGCTCCCGTAGTCGGCGGCCTTGAGGGTCCCGGCGCGGCGCCCCTGGACGATGACCTGCGCCCCCTTGTCGGTCTCGGGCTTGAGCAGCACCGGGTTCATGTGGATCGAGGGTTCAAGCCCGGCGGCCAGTGCCTGCAGCGCCTGGGCGCGGCCGATCTCCCCGCCCTCGACAGCGACCGCGGCGTTGTTGGACATGTTCTGCGGCTTGAACGGCGCGACCCTCAGCCCGCGCCTGACGAGCGCCCGGCAGAGGCCGGCGACGATGACCGACTTGCCGACATGGCTGCCAGTCCCCTGGATCATCAGGGAGGGCGTGCGCGCCATCACCGGCCCTCGGCCTAGTACTCGATCCCGAGCTGCGCCTTCACGCCGGACCGGAAGGGATGCTTGACCATCTCCATCTCGGTGACGAGATCAGCGGCTTCGATGAGCGCGTCGGGTGCGTTGCGGCCGGTGACGATGACATGCACATCGTCCGGCTTTTCGTCGACGAGAAAGGCGACGACCTCCTCGACCGGAAGGTAGCCGTAGCGGAGCACGATGTTGAGCTCGTCGAGCAGGACGAGCTTGTACTTTCCGCCGGTGATCAGCTCCTTGGCGCGCTCCCACGCGGCGCGGGCGGCGGCGAGGTCGCGCTGACGGTCCTGGGTCTCCCAGGTGAAGCCCTCGCCCATCGTGTTGATCGACACGAGGTCGCCGAACTTCTCCAGCGCCACCCGTTCGCCGGTCTGCCACTTCCCCTTGACGAACTGGACGATCGCCACCGGCATGCCGTGGCCGAGCGTCCGGAAAACCATGCCGAAAGCCGCGGTCGACTTGCCTTTTCCCTTGCCGGTATGGACGATCAGCAGGCCCTTCTCGATCGTCTTGGTGGCGACGATCTTGTCGCGTGCGGCCTTCTTCTTCCGCATCTTCTCGGCATGGCGCGCGTCGAGCTCCGCCTCGGTCATGTCGCCGGTCATTCCGCAGCCTCCTGCCGCCGTTGGATGAGTGCCGATAGCCGATCATAGGCGCTGTTCGATCGCGGCGACCAGAGGCCGCGATCGATCGCCTCGCGGAAGCGCGCCGCCATTTCGACGAGCGCCGGAGCGTTGACCTCGGCGATGAAGCCGCGGACCGCGTCGTCGGCGATATAGGCGTCGAAGAGCTGGTCGAAATGGTGGTCGCCGACGGCGTCGGTCATCGCCGCATAGGCGAAGAGATAATCGACCGTTGCCGCCATTTCGAAGGCGCCCTTGTAGCCATGGCGCATGACGCCGGCGATCCATTTGGGGTTCGCCGCACGGCCGCGGACCACCCGGGCGATCTCTTCCGAAAGCGAGCGAACGACCGGCTTTTCGGGGCGGGAATGGTCGCCGTGATAGACCGGCGGGGCCGTCCCTTTCAGGGTTTCGACGGTCGCGGCCATGCCGCCCTGGAACTGATAATAGTCATCGGAATCAAGCAGATCGTGCTCCCGGTTGTCCTGATTATGGAGGACCGCATCGGCCGCCTTCAACCGCTCGGCAAAGTGGTCGCCGACAGCGTCACCTTGGTTCCCGCCGCCGTAGCCGAAGCTCCCCCAGGCGAGGAAGGCGGAGGCGAAATCGGCCCGCTCATGCCAGATCCCCTCGTCGATCAGCGCCTGCATGCCGGACCCGTAAGCCCCTGGTTTCGCTCCGAAAATCCGGGTGGCCGCGACCCGCTTCGCGAGGTCGGGATCGACGCCGGAGGCGAGCGACTTCACCTCCGCTTCGCCGACCGCGGCGGCGATCGGGTTGGCGAGCGCATCCTCGTCCAGCGCGGCAATGGCTCGGACAGCGGAATCGATCAGGTCGATCTGGTCGGGAAAGGCATCGCGGAACATGCC
>JAGRKY010000253.1 GCA_020442095.1 Bauldia sp. | reverse complement strand
CGATCTTCGCCTGGACCCGCGGCCTAATGCATCGCGCCAAGCTCGACGGCAACGACGAGCTCGACCGCTTCGCCAGGACGCTGGAGAAGGTCTGCATCGACACCGTCGAGTCCGGCTACATGACCAAGGACCTCGCCCTCCTCGTCGGCCCCGACCAGAAGTGGCTGTCGACCACCGGCTTCCTCGACAAGGTCGACGAGAACCTCCAGAAGGCGATGGCTGCCGCCTGACGCGCCATCCCCCATCGACGGAAGAAGGGCGCGGGATTTCCGCGCCCTTTCTTTTTGCCCGCACGGTCCGCTCAGGCCGCCCCGCGGACCTCAGGCAGGTGGAAGGCGGCCCGGGCGGCCGGGCTCGCCAGGAATCCTTTCGGATAGTAGCGGTCGAGCAATCCCGGCTCGAAGAGGTCGGGATTGGCGGTTGCGAAGGCCGGCCAGTCTTCAAACGGCTGCGCGACGCGCCGCGCATTGATCAGCGCCATGAAGGCGACGGTGATGGTCTCGTGGTAGAGGCCCTCCTTGCCGTGCGCCTTCGCGAAATGCCGGATCGCCCTTTCCATCCGGTCGAGCGCGGCGCCGAAGGAGGGCGCCTCGCCGAGGATCAGGAATCCGGCGCGGACGTGAGCGCGGTGGTTGAAGTCGGCGGGCGCCAGCGTCGCGGCCTCGAGCATCGACAGGAACTCGGCGTCATCCATCGCCCGCCCCCTCCTCGGTGAGCCGATGCGCGTCGGCGGCGGTGAGGTCGAGGCCATAGATCCGCTTGAGCTCGGAAATGGCGGTCAGCGTTTCGTCCGAAAACGGTGCCTTGCCCTCGAAGGCATGCAGCACGATGCCCTCGATCAGGTCGCCGAGGCTCAGGTCCTTCAGTTCCGCCAGTCCCTTGAGGACCTTCAGCAGGCGCTTCTCTATGCGGACGCCGGTCTGGACACGTTCGATCATCGTCAGTCTCATCTGGTACATTGATACCAATGTACCAGCCTCTCGATGACGTCAAGCGGCCTTGGGCCTATCTCGGTGAAGCGACCGCCTCGTCGGTGTCCCCCTCCCCGACCGGCATGCCGCGCAACCGGGCGGCGTCCCGCGCCGGCGGCATGCCGAATTGCCGGCTGTATTCGCGGCTGAACTGCGATGGGCTCTCGTAGCCGACCGCGAAGGCGGCGCTGCCGGCGCTGACCGACCGGGCGAGCAGGAGGTTCCGCGCCTCCTGGAGCCTCACCTGCTTCTGGTAGCGCAGCGGGCTCATCGCCGTCGCCGCCTTGAAATGGCGATGGAAGGACGACGGGCTCATGCCGGCAATCTCGGCCAGCTCCTCGACCCGGCAGGACCGGTCGTAGTGGTGGCGGATCCAGTCTATCGCCCGTCCGATGCGCGACAGGGCGCTGTCCCGCAGCGCGATCTGCCGGAGCACCGGCCCCTGCGGCCCCTGCAGCAGCCGGTACAGCAATTCCCGCTCGGCAAGCGGCGCCAGCATCGGGATATCCGCCGGCTGGTCGAGCAGGCGGACGAGCCGCACCATCGGCTCCAGCAGGGCGTCGGTCACCGGTCCGACAGCGATCGCGGCGAGACCGGTGCCGGCAGGTTCCGGCATTTCCATCAGCATCGCGGCGATCGCCGCGCGATCGAGCTGCAGGCCGACCGCGAGATACGGCGCTTCGGCGCTCGCCTCGCAGATCTGGGCCGTCACCGGCAGGTCGACCGAGACCATCAGGCAATTGGCTGGATCGTATTCGAGAACCCTGTCCCCCACCATCAGTCGCTTGCGACCCTGGACGGCGAGGATGAAGACCGGCTCGTAGAGCGCCGGTCCCGGCTTCGTCGTCGTCGGCGCATTGATAAGGACGACGCGCGGGATGGCGGTTACCGTGCGCCGGTCGACGCAGTGGCGGATGATCAGCGACTTGAGCTCGTTGCGGAGTTCCATGGCGCCTCACTTGGCAGGGCGGAGCGACAGGAGCAAGGCGCCCGCATCCGGAAAGATGGGGCTTTGAGAGGATTGGGCAAGAAGCCGGCAGTATCGGACTAAGCCGATTTTCGCATCCGGACCATATCGGAACCACGGCGGAAGATCGCCGCAGCGGCCGGGCGCATCGGGTGACATCGGCCGCTTTGTCTTGACTGCCGGCCGCGGGCACCGCTCGCTTTCCATTCGCCCGGGCCGGTCACACGAAGATTGGGATGACAAGCATGCAGTACAAGAAACTCGGCGGCACGGGCCTTCTCGTGTCGGAAATCTGCCTCGGCACCATGACCTTCGGCGGCAAGGGCTTCTGGACCGCGATCGGCGAGGTCGACCAGTCGCTCGCCGACACGATCGTCGCACGCGCCGCTGACGCCGGCGTCAATTTCATCGACACCGCGGACGTCTATTCCGAGGGCCTGTCGGAGGAGGTCACCGGCCGCGCCATCGCCAATTCGGGGCGCCCGCGCAGCGACTTCATCCTCGCCACCAAGGCCAACGGCGCCACGGGCAAGGGCCCGAACGACCGCGGCTCGTCGCGTGGACACATCATGGATGCGGTCAAGGCAAGCCTGAAGCGGCTCGGCACGGACCACATCGACCTCTACCAGATCCACGGCTTCGACCGGACCACGCCGGTCGAGGAGACGGTGCGCGCGCTCGACGACCTCGTCCGCCAGGGGCACGTCCGCTACATCGGCGTCTCCAACTGGCCGGCCTGGGGGATCATGAAGGCGCAGGGACTGGCGGACAGCCACGGCTGGACACGGCTGGCCTCGCTCCAGGCCTATTACACCATCGGCGGCCGCGACCTCGAGCGCGAGATCGCGCCGCTTCTCCGCGACCAGGAGGTCGGCCTGATGGTCTGGAGCCCGCTTGCCGGCGGCCTGCTCAGCGGCAAGTTCGACCGCGACGGCAAGGGGCCGGAAGGGGCGCGCCGCGCCAACTTCGACTTCCCGCCGATCAACCGGGACCGCGCCTTCGATTGCATCGACGCGATGCGGCCGATCGCCGAGGCGCATGGCGTCTCCGTTGCCCGGATTGCCATCGCCTGGCTGCTCCACCGGCCCTTCGTGACGTCGGTGATCATCGGCGCCAAGAACACCGACCAGCTCGACGACAACATCGCCGCCGTCGAGGTCAAGCTGACGGCGGAGGAGCTGGAGACGCTCGACAAGGTCAGCGCCCTGCCGCCGGAATATCCCGGCTGGATGATCGAGCGCCAGAATTCCGATCGCCCGGTCCGTTAGGATCGCGCGAAGGGCTGGACCGCGTCGCGCTTCAGCCCTTCTCCTCCCTGCCGATCTTGCGCATCTCCTGGTCCCGCATGGCGGCGATGCGGCTGTCGGCGGCATCCTCCGGCAGGCCGATCCGGACCAGCAGGCCGCGCGCCAGCTGAAGGCTGGCTTCCAGCGTCTCCGGGGTCACGGCGGTGACGCCGAGCCTGACGAGATGCTCGGCATGCGCTGAATCGCGGACGCGGGCATGGATCGCCGCATCCGGCCAGGCCTTGCGGATCGCAGCGACCATGCCCTCCGTCGCGCCGGGCGCGTCGGTGGTCGCGACGAAGGCGCGGGCCCGCGCGCCCCCGACCCGCTCGAGGATCTCGCGGCGGCTGGCATCGCCGTAGAAAACCGGACGGCCGGCGGCATGGGCGGCGGCGACGAAGCTCGCATCGAGATCGAGCGCCACCCAGGGAATCCGCTCCTCGGTGAGCAGCCGCGCGACCATCTCTCCGACCCGGCCGAAACCACCGATGACGACATGATCGGAAAGCTCGTGCGCCTGTCCGGGGCCGGCACCGTGGGTCCTGACGTCCTCGCGGGCGGCAATTGCCTTGGCGGCACGCCGCCCCAGTCCGCCGAGAAACGGCACGATGAACATCGACAGCGCCGAGACCGAGACGAGGAACTGGAGCAGCCCCGGCGCGACGAGCGATTCCTCGCGGGCAAGGGTGAACACGACGAAGGCGAATTCGCCGGCGCTGGAAAGCAGGAAGCCCGCCTCGACGGCGACCGCGAGGCCGACGCCGAAGGCGCGCGCCACCGCGATCATGATCATCCCCTTGAGCAGGACGAGGGTGACCACCGCCGCGACGAAGGCGACCGGCCCGATGGTGATCGCGGCAAGATCGACGCTCATCCCGACGGTCATGAAGAAGAGGCCGAGCAACAGCCCCTTGAACGGCTCGATATCGACCTCGATCTGGTGACGGTATTCGGTCTCGCCGAGGAGCAGGCCGGCGAGGAAGGCGCCGAGCGCCGGCGACAACCCGACCGCGGCGGTGAGCACCGCCGCGCCGATCGCCAGGAAAAGCGATATGGCGAGCACCAGCTCGCGGCTCCCGGTCCCTGCCGTCAACCGCATCAGGGGTCCCTGGAGGAAGCGGCCGACGAAGACGATACCGGCGACGACGCCGATGGCGATCGCCGCGCCGGCGATGGTGAAATCGGTCTCGCTCGACCCGGCGGTGCCCAGCAGGCCGACGATGACGACGATGGGTACGACCATCAGGTCCTGGAAGACGAGGACGCTGAGCACCAGCCGGCCGACCGGCAGCGCGAAGCGATGCGCCTCGATCAGCACCTGCGAGACGATCGCCGTCGACGACAGGGCAAGCGCGAGGCCGAGCACCAGGGCGCCGGAGAAATCGAGGCCGATCAGCAGCGCTATGCCAAGGATCGCCACCGCCGAAAGCACGACCTGCAGCGAACCGACGCCAAGCACGTAGCGCCGCATCGCCCACAGGCGATCGAAGGAGAATTCCAGCCCGATGAGGAACAGCAGGAAGATGACGCCGAGTTCCGCGATCGGCTGCACCCGCTCGGGATTGGAGAAGGTCACATAGGCGAGCCAGGGCACCTGCGCGACGAAATTGCCGAGGCCGCCCGGTCCGAGCAGCAGGCCCGCCAGCAGGAAGCCCGGAACGACGCCGAAGCGCATCTTGCCGAACAGCGGCACGACGACCCCGGCCGTCCCGAGGACGATCAGCAACTCCCGCGCCGCGTCATGCTCAAACATCGCCCGGCCGCCCGATTCCCCGTCCGATTCCCCGCACGTCTCCGCCCAAGCCTAGATCATCGACGATAGCAGGGCACAGAGCCGCCAGCACAAATCTTAGGCGGCGCCCTGCCCGGTTCCCGGGCCATCGGCCGACTTCGCCGGGGCGGTGCCGACGGTGTCCTCGAGGCCGGCCGCATCCTCGACATCCGGCTTGAGCCGGCCGGACAGCCCCGGATAGCGGGTGACCAGGTGGAGGAGATCGATCCGGTCGATGACCAGGAGCTTCACGCGAGTCAGCGCGAGCGCCGGATCAGGCGGCCTGCGGTCGGCTATGTCCGCCCCCGCCCCGAATGAATCGCCGACGCTGAGCCGCTTCCGGCCATCCGCCGTGTCGATCTCGACGACGCCCTCGGCGATCGCATAGAAAGCGTCGCCGCCGACGCCCGGCTCGATGATCGCCGTCCCGCTTTCGACCGTCATCGCCCGCAACAGCGGCAGGAGATCATGGAGCACATCGGGGCTGAGGCGCGCAAACATCGGCATGCGGACGACGAGGCCGAAGGTTACGACGAAGCTCCGCTGGCGGATCACCTCGGCGAAGGAACTGCCGATGATGGCAATCGGCAGGGCGATCATCAGGATGCCGGTGATCATGGTGATGCCGCCGATGATATGACCGACAGGCGTCTTCGGCACGACATCGCCATAGCCGACCGTGGTCACCGTCTCGATCGCCCACCACAGGGTCCGCGGGATGCTGCCGAAATCCTCGGGCTGGACCTGGTGCTCGGCGATATAGGCGACCGTCGCTGCCACAAGGACCACGGACATGAGCACCAGCAGGCTCGCCAGCAGCGCATGGCGCTCGCGGCGGATCGCCTCGAAGAGCGACTGGAAACCGGTCGAATAGCGGCCGAGCTTGAACAGCCGCATCAGGCGGATCAGCACCATCGTCCTGACATCGGCGCCGCCGAAGGCGACGATGAAGAAGGGCAGGATGGCGATGAAATCGATGATCGCCGACGGCGTCACCGCGTATCTCAGCCGCGCCTTCCACGCCGGCAGGCCGCGCGCCCGCGGATGCTCGACGCAGACCCACAGGCGCACGGCATACTCGATCGCGAAGACGCTGATCGAGACCGCCTCGGTCCAGCCGAAAAAGACGAAATAGGTCCGCGACATCTGCGGCACGGTCTCGAAGATCGCGGCGCCGACGTTGATCAGGATCAGGGCGATCAGCGCGGTCGAAAAGATGCGCGACAGCACCGGATGGCGGGAGCCGCCCTCGATGACATCGAATACCTGGAGTCGCAGCGAGGGCTGATCCACCCGCCTGCCCCGCTCAGCTCAGCGTTTCGGTGACCGCCGCCGCGATTGCCGCGATCGCATCATCGGCCCTGGCGCCGTCCGGTCCGCCGGCCTGCGCCATGTCGGGCCGGCCGCCGCCGCC
>JAGRKY010000252.1 GCA_020442095.1 Bauldia sp. | reverse complement strand
TCGCCGATGGCATGGGCGCCGGTCGAACAGGCGGTGACCACCGCGTGATTCGGCCCCTTGAGGTGGTGCCGGATCGAAACATGTCCCGAGGCGAGGTTGATCAGGCGTCCCGGCAGGAAGAAGGGACTGATCCGCCGCGGCCCACGGTCGCGAAGGGTCAGGGACGCCTCGTAGATGCCGGAAATGCCGCCGATGCCCGATCCGATCAGGACGCCGGTCGCGCAGCGCTCGTCCTCGTCCTCCGGATGCCAGTCCGCGTCGTCCAGCGCCTGATCGGCGGCCGCCATCGCATAGACGATGAAGTCGTCGACCTTGCGGGCTTCCTTGGGCTCCATCCACTCGTCGGGATCGTATTTGCCCTCGGACATCGGTCCGCGCGGAATCTGGCATGCGATCTGGCAAGCAAGATCGTCGACCGGAAAATCGGTGACCCTCACGGCGCCACTCTTCCCGGCCAGCAGATTCTTCCAGGTGGTCTCGACCCCGCAACCAAGCGGAGTCACCATCCCCAATCCTGTAACGACGACCCGCCTCATAGGACGATCAGCCCCAGCTCCGCCGGATTCTCGAATCCGGCGTCAATGCTGGGCGCCCTTGTCAGGCCGCGTTCTTTTCGAGGAATTTGACCGCGTCGCCGACCGTCAGGATGGTCTCGGCGGCGTCATCCGGAATCTCGACCCCGAACTCTTCCTCGAACGCCATGACCAGCTCGACAGTGTCGAGGCTGTCGGCGCCAAGGTCGTCAATGAAGCTGGCCTTTTCCGTAACTTTGTCAGCGTCGACGCCCAGATGCTCGACGACGATCTTCTTCACCCGTTCAGCGATATCGCTCATCTTGTCAGAACCTCAGTTGCCCAATCATGATCAACTCCGAAGAGTTGCCCCTCCGCCTGTGATCGGTCCTTGGCCTGCGCACGGGAACGGGAATTTGGCCCGAAATACTCGGTGCAGCGTCGCCTGAACTGCCGATCGGCAGGGGGGGTAGAAGAAGCCGCCCGGACGTCGGCAATTTGGCCGGTCGTAACACACTTTATTGACCTTTACCAGCGGCCGGGACGGCTCGAAAAACCCCTTGTCGGCCCTTCCTGGCCGACTCGTTTTGTCCTTTTAGATCATGGCCATACCACCATTGACATGGATCGTTTGCCCGGTGACGTAACCGGCCTCCTCGCTTGCAAGATATACCGCGGCGGAGGCAATTTCTTCCAGAGTCCCCAAACGCTTCATCGGAACCCGCTGCAGAATCGATTCCTTCTGCTTGTCGGTCAGCGCGTCGGTCATCGCCGAAGCGACGAAGCCCGGGGCGATGCAATTGGCGGTGACGCCGCGGCTCGCGACTTCCTGCGCCAGCGCCTTGGTCATGCCGATCAGCCCGGCCTTGGAGGCGGCATAGTTGCCCTGCCCGGCATTGCCGGTCACCCCGACCACCGACGAAATCGAAATGATCCGGCCGCTGCGGCGACGCATCATCCCCATCAGCACGGCGCGTGAAAGCTTGAAGGCCGCGGTCAGGTTGACGGCGATCACCTTGTCCCAGTCCTCGTCCGAAATCCTGACGAAGAGGGTGTCGCGGGTGAGCCCGGCATTGTTCACCAGGATGTCGAGATCGCCGATCGCCTCTTCCGCCTGCGGCACCAGGGCGTCGACCGCGGCGCCATCGCCGAGATCGCAGAGAAGCACCGCGCAGCGTTCGCCGAGTTCGCCGGCCAGCGCATCGAGCGCCTCGCGCCGGGTCCCCGAAAGCGCGACCGTCGCGCCTTGCTGATGCAGCGCCCTGGCGATCCCGCCACCAATGCTGCCGCTCGCGCCGGTCACCAGCGCGCGCTTGCCGGTCAGATCAAACATTTCCCACCTCGTCGGCTGCGGCCTTGCCGGTAATCGCCTCGATATCGTCGGGCGTCCCGGCGGTCATCGTCTCGGCGCCGCCGGCGATCCGCTTGGCGAGACCGGAAAGCACCTTGCCGGCCCCGACCTCGACGAATCGGGTAACGCCCGCCCCTGCCAGCCACTCGATCGATTCGCGCCAGCGCACCATCGCCGTCACCTGGGTCACCAGGTTGCGCCGGATCTCTTCCGTGTCGCTGGTCGGCCGCGCCGTCACATTGGCGACCACCGGCACCACCGGCGCGTTGAGCGCGACCTCGGCGAGCGCGGCCTGCATGACCTCGGCCGCCGGCGCCATCAGGGCGCAATGGAAAGGCGCGCTGACCGGCAGGATGACTGCCCGCTTGGCGCCCTTCGCCTTGGCGATCTCGACGGCCCGTTCGATCGCCGCCTTGTCGCCGGACACCACCACCTGGCCGCCGCCATTGTCGTTGGCGGCCGAGCAGACCGCGCCTTCGGCGGCTTCGGCCGCGACCGCGTTGACGGTCCCGAGGTCGAGGCCGATCAGGGCCGCCATCGCGCCGGCGCCGACCGGAACGGCCTGCTGCATGGCGC
>JAGRKY010000251.1 GCA_020442095.1 Bauldia sp. | reverse complement strand
CGCGGATGTCGCCCTTGCCGAACTGCGATTTGTCGCGGCTCGTCTGTACGACGTGGCTGTAGGCGATCCAGTCGACGACCGCGCCGCCAAGACCAGGGAGGGCTCCGATCACGCAGCCGAGACTGGCGCAGCGAGCCACGAGCCACGGGTGCCGCAAGACGTCGCGCAAGCCCTTGCCCCACCCGCCGCCGAGCCCGGTGGACTCAGAGATGGCGGTACCGCGCTTCAGGAGATCGATGATCTCGGGGATGGCGAACAGGCCCATTGCCACGACGACCAGGGGGATCCCGTCATAGAGGTAGTCTATCCCCAGCGTCATCCTGGGTTCGCCCGTAGCCGGCGCGGTGCCGATCGAACCGATGATCAGCCCGAGCCCCGCCGCCGCGACGCCCTTGGCGAGGCTGCGTCCCGAAAGCACAGCGACCATCGAGAGGCCGAAAAGCGTGAGCATGAAGAGCTCGGCGGACGAGAAGGACAACACCAGCGGCCGCGCGATCACGATGGCGAAGGACAGCACCAACGCGCCGATCACGCCACCAAAAAGGGAGCTGGCGAACGCCGCCGACAGCGCTCGCGCCGCCTCGCCGCGTTTGGCGAGCGGGAACCCGTCGAGCACCGTGGCCTGGCTCGCGCTCGACCCCGGGATGCCCATCATCACCGAAGTGAAGGTGTCTCCGGTCGGAATGACGGCGACCATGCCGATCAGCATGCCAAGGGCCGAGGTGGGATCCATCCCGTAGAGGAACGGCAGGAGAATGGACATGCCGGCAATGCCGCCAAGCCCGGGCAGGATGCCTACCACGAGGCCGACCAGGACGCCGACAATGAGGAAGGCCAAGTGGGCGCCAGACATGACTTGTCCAAGCGCAAGAAGCGCGGTTTCGAGCATCGGTTCTCTCCCCAAGGTTTACTGCTTTGGGCGGGCCCGACGGGACCCGCCGCTTTCACCGATCAGATGCGGACGTCGTAATCTTCCGCGAGCCAGTTGATCAGGAAGTCGCGAATAGCGGGATCGATCTGGAGCGCTTCGGTGAGCGCCGCGTCCGCCTCCGGGCCGACGAGCTGATCGTAGACGCCGATCTCCTCACCGGCACGCTCGCGAAAGTCGGGAGCGTTGACGATCTCCTCCGCCGCGACGCCGTACGCCTCGATCGCGTCGGCCGGTGCGTCCTTGGGGAGAACGACCATCTTCTGGAGCGAAAACCCGGCGAGCATCAGGGCTGTCCAGGCCTCGAAGGCCTGGCCTGACGGGGCCTCTCCGGTCGCGGCCTCATAGAACTCCACAAACGTCGGCAGATCGGAGAAGGATGGGTCGCGCTGAACCTCGCCATCCGCGCCAACGACGCCGAGCGAGAAGAGCGGTACGGCCTTGCCGCCGTCGACCAGCGGCTTGACACTGCTCAAGTAGGCCGAACTGGTCTGGAAATCGATGCCGGCCTCTCCGCGCTCGAATGCGAGTCGACCGGCGCCGCGGCTCTCCATACCGAAGACCGGCTTCACATTGAGCCCGAGCATCTTGAAGGCCAATAGAACCGGCATTTCGAGCGATGTTGCGCCCTGGCTCGCGAAGCGGATCTCCTCGCCACGCAATGCCTCGATGTCGGCGGGTCCGCTCACGCCGTAGTCGGGATTCACGTAGACCACTCCGCCCGTTGGCGATGCCAGCACCGCGGTCCAGTCGGCGTAGTCGTAGCGGACGCGCGGGTCGCCGAGGATTGCGGGATACTGGGTCGATGCAGACGTTCCGAGAATCTCGAGACCGCTCGGTCGGGCCCGGTTATAGAACTGGTTCGCACCTGTGATGGACCCGCCACCGGGGACATTCAGAACGACAACGTTCGGATGCCCCGGCAAATGCTCGGAAAACTGCGGCGCGAAAAAGCGTGCCCAGACATCAGTGCCGCCGCCGACGCCGAAGGGGATGGTCCATTCGATATTTTCGCCGCTGAAGTCGGCGGCAAGCAAGGGAACGGGCACGGACCAGCTCGCTGCGCAGAGAGCAATGAGGCTGATGCCGCATCGGGTCAGGGTCTTCATGGGGATTCCTCCTCCCAGTGGGTGTTTGACTGCAGGTGATTGCCCGCCGCAGGTGGTGCGGGGTAGGCACTTAAATCCGCCGCCGCACGAGGACCGACCCTTCAAAGAGCCGCCGGCAGGTTCGCGTCACGAAGACGACGGGTTCGTTCGATCCCTCCGGAAGCTCGATACGCACATCCATCCGGCCGGTCGGGTGCTCGAACGCGAGCGTCGCGGGCACCTTGAATTCGGGGAGAGCCGTTCCGAGCAGTGTGTCGGGAAGCGTCGCCGCCATGGCCAGTGAAACGGCCCCGGTGGTGGCGAGCGACGTGTGACAGCGAAGCGGAGTGAAGTAGCGAACGGAAACCTCACCGCCCAATGTTGGCGGGCCGATCAGCACCGGCTTCGGCAGGACCGACACCCTTACATCGCCAAACCCCATGCGCGCACCGGCTTCGAGCCTCAGCACCTCGAGCCGATCGGAAAGTTCCCGGTTCGCGTCGAGGTCCGCAGCGGCCTCCGAGCCGGTGAGCCCAAAGGTCTCGGCGCGGACGATCATCACCGGCATGGCGCCGTCAATTAGCGAGACAGGCACCTTGTCAATGATTTCCTGGGGCACCCCGGTCGGAAGAAGCCGACCCGTCTTGGCACCGACCGCCTCGGTAAAGGCCAGATAGACGGGAGCGGCAGTGCCTGGCACACCGTCAATGGCAGCGTCGCCCTGGTAGCGCACCGTGCCGCCAGGTGTCTGGATCAGCGCTTCGATTATTTTGCCGGTATTGACATTGTGGACCCGGACCTTTGTTTCCGGTCCGGTGGCTCGCACGAGCCCTGCTTCGATCGCGAAAGGACCGACGGCCGACAGCATGTTGCCGCAGTTCGGTGACGTGTCGACGAGCCTTTCCTCGACCTTCACCTGAGCAAAAAGATAGTCCACATCGGCGTCGTCCCGCGTTGCGGGTCCTATAATCGCAACCTTGGACGTCAGCGAGTTCCCGCCGCCGATACCGTCGATTTCGAGGGGGTGGCCCGACCCCATCATCTCGATCAGCAGCTCATCGCGCAGCGTCGGATCCGCGGGCAGATCGGACGCCAGAAAGAACGGTCCTCTCGAGGTCCCGCCTCGCATCAGAACGCACGGTATGCGTCGCAGGTCGTCCAAGGCTTCCACCCTTCTCTTGCGTTATTCGGTTCAATCGGTTGCATTATTGCGTTCTACGCGAATCAAATTATTCTGTGAAATGCCAAGATCGGAGGAACTGATGCATGGAACGCATTAACTGCGAGATCCTCGACCTGAGAGCGTTCCTGATGGTCGTGGAACTCGGCAGCTTTCACCGAACCGCAGACGCGCTTAACATGTCGCAGCCGGCACTCAGCCGGCGCATCCAGAAGCTTGAGGCGGCGATCGGGTCGCCGCTGCTCGAGCGAACGACGCGTCACGTCGCGCCGACCGCGATCGGCGAGGATCTTCTGCCGCTGGTGCGACGGATGCTCGAGGAATTCGACGGTTCGCTGTTCGCCTCAAGGGATCCGAGGCGACGTGGCGGGATCGTGAGCCTCGCCTGCCTTCCGACCGCGGCCTTCTACTTCCTGCCGGAGGTAATCCGCGCCTTCAGCGCCGACCACCCGGAGACCCGCTTCCGCATCCTTGACCTGCCGGCGACCGACGGACTGCAGGCGGTGTCCCGTGGCGAGGTCGAGTTCGGCGTCAACATCATGGGGGCATCGGACCCCGACCTCGTCTTCGATCGGCTGGTCGAGGATCCATTCGTGCTGGCAGCCCGAAAAGGCCATCCGCTCACCGAGCGCGAGGAGGTGACGTGGACCGACCTTGCGCCCTATCCACTGATCACAGTCCATCGCTCGAGCGCGAACCGGATCCTTCTCGATTCGATGCTGGCAAAGGTGAGCCTGAGCCTGCGCTGGACCTACGAGGTCACGCACCTCTCGACGTCGCTGGGGCTTGTCGAGGCCGGCCTCGGCATTTCGGTCCTGCCGCGCATGGCGACGCCACCGGGCGACCATCCCATCCTTGTCACCCGCCCGATCGTCGGTCCGGAGGTTTCCCGGAGCATCGGCGTGGTCCGGCGGCGGGGCGGCACGATCTCGCCCGCCGCTGCCACCTTCATGAATATGCTAATCGGGACGTGGGGGGACGCAGTCAAGTAGGCATCTCATAATAGCCCGACGGGCCATCTTCTCCGGGGTGTCACAACGCGCGAATGAGCGTGTCTTTGCCGAATTGAAAGACTGCTTCCGCGAACTCGACGCGAACGATACCGCACTTGCGAACGGCTGCTATCCGCCATTTACGACCGAGCGGTCTCCGTGGGCAGCGCCGGCGAGACTGCAGAAGACGAAACATGGACTGCCGACAAGAACCATCGTCGTGGCTCGCGAAATTGTCGCGCTCGCTTACTTAGTTGACGCGCGCCCGACCAAACCTGCGCAACGAAGGTTTGGCAGGTCTGTACGGGGGAGGCGATGCGCATCGTCGGCTACGAGCGGGTGAGCACCACGCGGCAGGGTGCCAGCGGGCTGGGGCTGGCGGCGCAGCGGCAGGCGATCGAGGCGTTCGTGGCGAGCCGCGGCGGCGAGCTCCTCGCCCGCTTCACGGAGGTGGAGAGCGGCCGCAATCCCGACCGGCCGGAGCTGGGACGTGCCCTGCATCTCGCCCGGGTCACCGGGGCGCTGCTGGTGATCGCCCGGCTCGACCGGCTGTCGAGGAACGCCGCCTTCCTGCTGACCCTGCGCGACAGCGGGGTGAGGTTCGCCGCGGCCGACATGCCGGAGGCGAACGACCTCACGGTGGGCGTCATGGCGCTGGTGGCGCAGGCCGAGCGCGAAGCGATCTCCCGGCGCACGAAGGAGG
>JAGRKY010000250.1 GCA_020442095.1 Bauldia sp. | reverse complement strand
CCGAGATTGAGGACCGTGTCCATCATGCCCGGCATCGAGGTGCGGGCGCCGGAGCGCACCGACACCAGCAGCGGCATGTCGTTGTCGCCGAATTTGCGGCCGGTTTTCTCCTCGGTCGCGGCGAGGGCCGCCTTGACCTGGTCCGCGAGGTCATCGGGATAGGTACGGCCGTTGTTATAGAAGAACGTGCAGATTTCCGTGGTCAGGGTGAAGCCCGGCGGTACGGGCAAGCCAAGGCTCGCCATTTCGGCGAGGTTCGCTCCCTTCCCCCCTAAGAGTTCGCGCATTCCAGCGCGTCCCTCCGCTTCGCCGTCGCCAAAACTGTAAACCCATTTCCCCATTGGTCTCTCCAGTCGGGCTTGCGCGAGGATTGTTCCCTAACCACGCGGATGCTGCAGCGCAATGGGGTTGCTTGCCGCATCGCAGGGCTTTGCCCATAAAAGTGCCGGTCAGGAGCGCGAACCGACCCGAAGCCCCGGCGCGGGCCGCTCCTGGACGACCTCGCGGCGGAAACGGAAGAGCGCGGCCGGCCGTCCGCGCTTCGGCCGCGTCTCCCCGCCGGTCGGCTCGACCAGGGTCGCCGCCTCGACCAGCCGCCGGAAATTCTGCTTGTGGAGGCGACGCCCGGAAATCGCCTCGACGGTGAGCTGGAGGTCGGTGAGGGTGAAGGCCTCGGGCATCAGCTCGAAGATGACCGGCCGGTATTTCAGCTTGGCCCGCAGCCGCGAGATCGCCGTGGCGAGGACGCGCCGGTGGTCGAAACGCATCGGCGAGCCGGTGACGCCCGCCGGCAGGAGGCTGTCCTCCAGCGACATCCGCCCGTCGCGGACCGCCTCGTGGACGAGGCCGGCCTCGTAGAGCAGTTCATAGCGGTCGAGCACCCGCTCCTCGTCCCAGTCCTGGCCGCCGGCGCCGAAGGCGAGCCGCACTCGCTCGCGGCGGGTCAGGCCGCGGCGGGCGGGGTCGTCGCCGGGCGGTCCGCGTTCCCATCGCCGCAGCGCCGGCAGCAGCGACTGGTCGAGAAGCGCCGGCCGGCCGTCGCGCCAGTCCTCCCAGGGGAAGAAGTCGTACCACCGCTGCCACCGTGCTCCGGCCAGCGTCAGCGCCTCCGAATGCGCCGCCTCCGGCCCGGTCAGCGCCAGATAGCCGACCGAGACGAGATGCGGCCCGCGGTCGCCGCGATGGGCATGGCGGCCGCGATCGCCAAATGTGTAGAGCTGCTCGACATAGCCGAGCGTCAGGGCCGTCTGTTCCTCGACCCAGGCCCTTAGCCCCATTTCGAGGGTGCGGTGGGCGATCGGGTCGAAGGGGCCGAAGGGCAGACCGTCCGGCTCGCCGGGGCCGCCCTGCGGCGAGACCACCAGGATCAGCGGCTGCTGGTCCTCGACGGCGACGATCGCGGCGTTGAGCCCGATCTCGATCGGCGGTCGCGCGTCGGATGGCATCCAGCGCGGCCCCGTTGCCTAGTCCTGGAGCGGCACTGCGAAGGGCGAGTTCTCGAAGGCAAGCTCGCCGCGGCCGATCGAATTGATCGCGTCGATCATCCGTCCCTCGCGGCCGAGCAATTCGTCGCCGATCGCGACGATGAGGGGATTGGGATAGGCCCAGGGCGACGCCTCGCGGAGCCGGAGCGCCAGCTCCTTCTCGTCGCGTTCCGGCCGGGCGGTGCAGAGCGCGACGAAGGCCGCCGCCGTCGAGCGGCTGATGCCGGCATAGCAATGGACCACCATCGGCCGCTCGCCGTCCCAGCGCTCGACGAAGGCGATCAGCTCGCGCACGTGGTCCTCGGTGGCGGCGACCAGCCCCTCGGTGGGTTCGACGATATCGTTGATGCCGAGGAAGAGGTGGTTTTCCGGCGCGATGGACGATGGCCGGACGACCGGGGTGTCGTCGTTGATGACGCTGATGAGATGGCTGGCCCCGGAGGCGGCGACCGTTGCCGGAACCTGCGAAAGCGGACACACGTGTACTTGAGGCATCACTCTTCCCGTTAGAACTCTCTTAACCTGCATCTTACGGCGATCACGCCGGCCGGTCACCTGCTTCCGCGAGCAGGGCCGAAAATCGCTTGAGGAAGCGCTTCTCGGCATCGGCGGCGGGCCACGGCTTGAGATCGAGCCCGGACGGCTCGATGCCGCGCGGATGGCCGAAGAACTTCACCGCCTCGGCCTCGTCGAAGCCGGCAAGCGCCGTCGCCTCGAAATAGGCGGCGCACCGGTCCCCGGCCTTGATCCGCGCCTTGAGGCGCTGGGCGACCGGGTATTTCACCCCGAAGCGACGGTGGATGGCGGCGAGCAGCCGCGCCTCGATCGCCCTGTATTCCCCGCCAAGCAAGGCTTTGAACGGCGAGATCAGGTCGCCGATGACATACTCCGGCGCATCGTGGAGCATCACGGCAAGGCGGCCTCTGGCGTCGAGCTGCGGCGCGGTCATCCCGGCGATGGCGTCGACCAGCAGCGTGTGCTGGGCGACCGAGAAGGCGTGCGGCCCCTCGGTCTGGCCGTTCCAGCGGGCGACCCGGGCGAGACCGCGGGCGATGTCCTCGATCTCGACGTCGAGGGGCGAGGGGTCCAGCAGATCGAGCCGCCGGCCGGACAGCATGCGCTGCCAGGCACGGGGCGGGGCACTGGTTCGGTCGGGCATGGCGCGATCCTGATCGTCGTCCCATGGTCGCCGATTCGGGTGGTCGGTCGCCACCCGTTGCGGATGGCCGACGATCAGGAGGCCTCTGCGCCGTCTTCTCCGCCGTCCTTTGGCCAGTCGAAGCCTGCCCAGGTGGGGAGGGTCAGTTCGACCGGTGCGGCCGCTGCCATCAGCGGCACGCCCGCGTCCCTGGCCCGCTGGGCGCGATCGAGGCGGGCGATGGCGAGGCCGAGATCGCCCTGGGCCGAGCCGAGCGTGCCGATCGGCATGTCCCCGGCGGTCAGAGGAGTCCCGGCGGCGAGGCCGCTGCCCCGCACCGCCACCGGCCGGCGGCGGGCGGTGCCCCGGTGTTCCATCCGCGACACCACCTCCTGGCCGACATAGCAGC
>JAGRKY010000249.1 GCA_020442095.1 Bauldia sp. | reverse complement strand
GTGAAGGAGAAGCAGGAGATCACCATCGTCCGGGTGAAATTGGCGCGGCTGGTATCGGCGTAGAGGCCCTTCAGCTCGGCCTTGTCGGAAAAGGCGATGGCGTGAACGACGAAGTCGATCGAGCCCCAGCGCTCGGCGATCGCGGCGAACAGCGAATCGAGCGACGCCGGGTCGTCGGCATCCGGCTCGAGGTCGACATCGCAGGGCAGCACCAGATCCGAGCCGACGGATTCCGCCAGCGGCCGGACCCGCTTGTCCATCGCCGGCGGCTGGTAGGTGAAGGCGAGTTCCGCGCCGGCATCGGCGAGTTGCTTGGCAATGCCCCAGGCGATCGAATGGTCATTGGCGACGCCCATCACGAGGCCGCGTTTGCCGCTCATCAGGCCCGCTGTCATCGTCTCGTTCCCCCGCCCGTTCTTCCCGTTTTCAGCCCGCGTAGCGCGAAAATGCGAGCGTCGCGTTGGTGCCGCCGAAGCCGAAGGAATTCGACAGCACGGTGTTGATTTCCACGTCGTCCATGCGCTCCCGGACGATCGGCATATCGGCGAATTCGGGATCGAGCTCGTCGATATGGGCCGAGGCCGCGATGAACCGGTTGTTCATCATCAGGAGGCAGTAGATCGCCTCCTGGACACCGGTCGCGCCCAGCGAATGGCCGGTCAGCGACTTGGTGGCCGAGATCGGCGGGGTCGCATCGGCGCCGCCGAAGACCTTGCGGATGGCGTCGATTTCGGGTCCGTCGCCGGCCGGCGTCGAGGTGGCGTGCGGGTTGATGTAGTCGATCTTCCCGTCGACATTGGCCATCGCCATCTTCATGCAGCGGACCGCGCCCTCGCCGGAGGGGACGACCATGTCATAGCCGTCGGAGGTGGCGCCATAGCCGACCACCTCGCCGTAGATGCGCGCGCCGCGCGCCTTGGCGTGTTCGAGCTCCTCGAGCACGAGGACACCGGCGCCACCGGCGATGACGAAGCCGTCGCGGTCCTTGTCATAGGCGCGCGAGGCGACCTCGGGCCGGTCGTTGAAACGGCTGGACATGGCGCCCATGCCGTCGAACAGCACCGACAGGGTCCAGTCGAGATCCTCGCAGCCGCCGGCGAACATCACGTCCTGCTTGCCGATCTGGATCGTCTCATAGGCATTGCCGATACAATGGCTCGAGGTCGAGCAGGCCGAGGAGATCGAGTAGGAAACGCCCTTGATCTTGAACCAGGTGGCGAGCGTCGCCGAGGCGGTCGACGACATCGCCTTGGGCACGGCGAAGGGCCCGACCCGCTTCGGCCCCTTTTCGCGGGTGATATCCGCTGCGGCGACGATTGTGCGGGTCGACGGGCCGCCCGAGCCCATGATGATGCCGGTGCGCTCGTTGGAGATGTCGCTCTCCTCAAGCCCGGCATCGCGGATTGCCTGGTCCATGGCGACATGGTTCCAGGCCGTGCCGCCGCCGTGGAACCGCATTGCCCGGCGATCGATCATCGACTCGACGTCGATATCCGGCGCGCCATGGACGTGGCAACGAAAGCCGAGCTCGGCGTAGCGTTCGGCACGAACGATGCCCGACCGGCCTTCGCGCAGGGACGCCAGCACCTCCTGCGTGTTGTTGC
>JAGRKY010000248.1 GCA_020442095.1 Bauldia sp. | reverse complement strand
CTTCTACATCCTGGTCAACGTGGTAATCGACATTCTGCAGTCCTGGGCCGACCCGCGCGTCCGGCTCGGCTGAGCCGCCGCGACTAGCAGCACAGGAAGCGGCGGCGGCCGGACGGCGCCTGGTACCGGCGCGGCGCGATCAGCCCGTCCAGCCGTTCCGCGATCGGGGCCGCGGCCGCACGCAGCGCCTCGAGGTCGATTGCCGTATGCTGCCCGTCCTCGACCACCACCTTGCCGTCGACCATCACGGTCGTCACCTCTGCCCGCGACCCGAACCGGACCAGTTCCGGGACGAGGTCCTGCACCGGGCCGAGATGCGCGGCGCCCCCGTCGAGGACGCTGAGGTCCGCCGCCTTGCCGACCTCCAGCGATCCGACCCGGCCGTCGAGGCCGAGCGCCCGCGCCGCTTCCGAGGTCGCCATCCCGAACACATCGACCTCGTCCATCACACCCGGATCGTAGCTGTCGATCCCCCGCGTCACGGTGTGGAGCAGCCAAGCCGAGTGCATGACGATGAACATGTCGTTGACCGCGTTGTCGCAGCCGAGCCCGACGGTGACCCCCGCCGTCCGCATCGCCGGGATATCCGGCACGCGATTGAGGATATTCGCGCATTCGACCGCCGAATGGGCGAGCGAGGCATGCCCGTCGCCGAGCAGCTTGATCTCGCTGGCGGTCGCCATCATGCCATGGACGACTACCAGGTTACGGTCGATGACGCCGAGGTCGTCGAGCCTCTCGATCGGCCGCCGCCCGAACAGCGACAGGCAGAACTCGACCTCCTCCCGGTCGCGCGCGGCGTGGACATGCATCCGGGCGCCGGTCCGCTCGACGAGATCATGGGCAAGTCGGAAATAGTCGTCGGAGAAGGACAGGAGATTCGAGGGGCAGACGCCGATCTCGACCATCCCGTCCGTCGCATATTCCGCGATCATCTCCTCGGTACGGCGGAGATCGTGTTCCGCCTCGCCGATGCGCTCGCGCCGCCAGGATCGATCGCGTATCTGCGAATAGAGCGCCGCGTGGTGACTCTCCTGGTCGCCATGGGACCTGAGGAGATTGCAACGCACGCCGACCTCGCCCATCGCGGCGAGCACCGCATATTCGTATTCGGGCGGCACGTTGGTCTGGAAGTCGCAGACGGTCGTCACGCCGCTCCGCACGAGCTGCGCCGCGCAGAGCTTCGTCGCCACATAGGCCTCGTCGAGCGACAGCTCCATGTCCGCCGGCACGTAGAGCCGGTAGATCATCGGCAGTTCGCCGGCGATCAGCCCCCTCAGCAGCGACTGGGTCGAATGGGTGTGGCAGTCGATGAAGCCGGGCAGGACGATGGCATCGCCGCCACCGAGCGTCCGGGCAGGCCGGAAGCTGTCCGTCAGCTCGCTGCGCTTCCCGACCGCCAGAATCCGCCCGTGATCGACGACGACCGCGCCATCGGAGATGACGCGGCTGTCGCCGTCCATGGTGACGACGGTGCCGGCGACGAGAGTGTCGACCGGCACCGGTCCGGTGTCGGTACCGGTCGGCATGTCACCATCCTACTCCGCGAAGCGGACGGTCCCGAAGTCGATATTGCCGGGCGGGAAGACCGGCCGCAGGCCGAGATCGACCAGGCCTTCCTTGTGGACCACCACGTCCTGCAGATCGACCAGCGGCAGGAATTCGCCGGCGTCGAAATACATATGGCCCGCCTTCTCGTAGAGCGCGTTGCGCTCGGCGATGTCGGTCTTGGTCCCGGCTTCCTGGATCACCGCGTCCGCCGCCTCGTCCGCGATCCCCATGACGTTGATCGGCGCTCCCTTGGTGTAGAACACCGTCGCCTGGGTCTCGGGATGCGCCGCATCCGGATTGTTGCGGGCGAGCATGATGTCGGGCGCCTTGCTCATGTCCGAAGCGAAGTTATAGGCGCCGTCCTTCGGGATGATGACCGCGGTCGCATTGACCCCTATTTCGGCAAGCTGGGCGATCATCAGGTCAGCGACCCGCTGGACATTTGGCGCCTCGTCGATCGGGACGCCGATGACGATCGAGACGTCGCCCGCCGCCGCGATCGCCTTCTTGGCGGCCTCCATGTCGGTCGGATAAGCGACCGGCACGTCCGGCTTCAGCATCGCGATCGGATAGAGCGACTCGGCGACCGTGGCGTATTTGCCGAAGGCGGCGTCGGCCCACAGCGCCGGGTTGATCGCGGTGAGGACCGCCGTCCGCACGTCCGGATTGTCCATCACCGTCCCCGGCTTCACGAAGGCCATCACCAGCGCCATGCTGTTGATCGCGGTCGCCTCCAGCCCCGGCGGCAGCGCCTTCAGCTGCGCCCAGGGATAGTTGACCGGGACGGCGTCGATCTCGCCGCTACGGAGCTGCAGCAATTCCTGCCCGATGTCCGGCACGGTCGGGATCTCGATCCTGTCAAAATAGGGCGCGGCGCCGTGATAGTCGGCGAATTTCTCGAGCACGATCTCCTCGCCGCGCGCGAACTTGGCGAGCTTGAACGGCCCGGTGCCGATCGCGTTGTCGTTGAGATAGCCCGTCGCATTGTCGTCGCCGGCATGGTCGACGAGCGCGCCCGGGCTCACCACCTTCGGCCCCCAGGGGCTCGCCAGCGTGTCGAGGAAGGAGGGCTGCGGCATCCCGAGCTTGATCACGAAGGTGTCCGGATCCGGCGCGCTCATGTCGACGACGTTCCACAGGAAGTAGGACAGCACGAGGTCGTTGTCCTTGCGCCGCTTGAACGACGCCAGCACCTCGTCCGCCGTCATCGGCTTGCCATCGTGGAAGGTCACGCCGTCGGCGAGATCGAAGGTGTAGGTCATCTCGTCCGGCGAGACTTCCCAGGAATCGGCGAGGAGACCGACGATCTCGGTCGAGCCCGGCACGTATTCCACGAGCCCTTCATAGACCGCGTTGACCGAACCGAGCCCACCGACTTCGAACGCATTGTCCGGGTCGAAGGAGCCGATATCCGACAGATACGGAACGCGGAGGATATTCTCCTGCGCGTGGCTCGGCGACGACGCAATCGCTCCAAGAGTCACGACCAGGCCTGCGGCCGCCCTCCGGAGATCGATCCTTTCGAGCATTCGGGTATTCTCCTTCTTTATCCGCGTCCGGCGGACCGCCGGAACCGGGAGAAGGCGAGCAAGCAGCATGCCAGCGAACGCCCACGGAAACCGCCCGGTTCGGGTTTCTCGCCGATGCCGGGTGACGATTGCTTTTTAGCCAGATGGATATCTGGTAGGCGGATGACACGTCGCCGACCCGGACCCGACGGAAGCGAGTGGCCGACAAGGCAGAGCCATCAAAAAGACGAAGGGGAACGTCGAGAATGAAGCTGTTGAGACTTGTTGCCGGACTTGTGATCGCGGCCGGCCTGATGGCCCCGCTGTCGCCCGCCTATGCCCAGGACCAGGCCGCGGCCCAGTATGCCGGGCAGTGGCACTGCCAGTACAGCATGCAGCCCTTCAACAAGGACCCGCTGTCCACGCACTACTGGGAATTCGACATCGCCCTGCAGCCGGACGCCGGCTACAAGATGCAAGGCTTCTACTACAGCCCGTCCCTCGGCTTTCAGATTCCCGTCTATGGCGAGGGCCAGTGGGGCATGACGAACCAGGGCCCTTCCGGCACCGCCATCGCGGTCAAGGGCCAGATCTACCGGCAGGATGCCGGATGGATACCCTTCGACATGATCGTCACGCCCAATGACCCCCGCACCCTATACCTGCAGTTCAAGGGCGCGACCCACTTCACCAATATCGTCTGCCAGCGCTAGGCGCCGCGGCGCACTCGGCTACCAGGCGATCGACTTGCCGCCGAGCGCGGCGATCAGCTTCTCGTCCTGGTCGTAGACGTCGGCGCGGAAGTTCGGCACGCCCTTCTCGACCCACGCCGTGAAATAGGTGATGTGGATCGGCAGCGGCTTCTCGAGGTTGACAACCGTCCGCTGGCCGCTCGCCACCACGCTGTTGACCTTGGCCATGTTCCAGCCGGACACCCCGCCCGCGGCAAGCACCGGCGGAGCGAATTCAAGCGGCCGCGACAGGCGCACGCAACCGTGGCTGAACGCCCGGTCGGCGCGGCTGAACAGGCTCTTCGCCGGCGTGTCGTGGAGGTAGACGTTGAACTGGTTGGGGAACATGTATTTGACCCGGCCGAGCGCATTGTTCGGCCCGGGGCGCTGCCTTAGCTGGAACGGGAAATTCCCCGGCCCGTATTTGCTCCAGTTGATCGAGGTCAGCGAATAGACCTTGTCGCCCTGAACCGCCTCGAATCCGGCCGCTGCGCGCGCGCCGGGATTCGTCTTGAGCTTCGGCAGTTCTTCCTTGATGGCGATGCCAGTCGGCACGTTCCAGTAAGGATTGAACTCAAGATAGCGGATCTCGTCGCTGAAGACCGGCGTCCGGTGGTAGGGCTTGCCGACCACCACGGCCATTTTCTCCTCGACCTTGCCGTCGCTCACCCGCTTCAGCTCGAAGCCCGCGATATTGACCATCACGTATTTGCTGCCGAGCGATTCCGGCATCCAGCGCCACCGCTCCATCGCGACGACGATCTCCTGGATGCGGTCCTCAACCGGCACGTTCATCGCGACGATCGTCGCCTTGCCGGCGATTCCGTCGACTTCGAGCCCGTGGCGCGCCTGGAAGCTCTTGACCACTGCGACGAGTTCATCGCCGTAGACGTCTTCGGCACCTGCCGGCGCCGTCGGCGACGCTCCGTCGGTGACCGCGAGCCGCGCCCTCAGCGCCGGCACGCGCGGATCGCTCATCCCGGGCTTCAACGTATCGCCGAGCGGCACCGTCGGCCATCCGCCGTTCGCGAGGAGCGCACGATAGTCGCTGAGCGCCACCCGAAGCGCCGCGTATTCGGGAATGCTCGGCTGCCAGCTGATGAAGAAATGATCGAGGTTCTTCGCGGCAGCCAGCTGGTCCAGCGCCGCCACCTGGTTGATCTCCCGCTTCTGCAGGAAGAAATCCGGATCGACCTTCCTCGGCAGGAATCGCCCGACCTTGAGATCGGATGCGTATTCCAGGAATGCCGCGGAAAAATGCAGTTCGATGATTGCCCGGCCGCGCGCGTCGGTCACCGGAACGGCCTCGCTCAGCCTGACGAGCTGTTCGATCGGGTATGAAGCCGGGTCGAGCCCGTCATCCGCCGCCGAGCGGAGCCACTGGATGAACGCCGGCGACCGCTCCTGGCCAAGCCACAGCAGCTCGCCATTCTGCTCGGTATAGTAGGTCGTCAACGCCTCCTGCCGTTGCCGCACCGGCAGCGGAAGGTTGGGTTCGTTGGCCAGCAGGTCGACGATATTGCCCCGGACATCGGCCAGTTCCTGGGAGCTGAGCTGGGTCTGTGCGAGAGCCGGGGAAGCACAGGCCGCGACGATGACCAGCACCATCGCGCGCAGGGCCGCGAAGAGGTCTGTCGATCGGTTCAATTCGGATCTCCGTGAGCTGTTCATGGCGCGCCGGCTAGTGCATCGGCGGGGCGTAGAGGATCCCGCCTTGTGTCCACAGCGCATTCACCCCGCGACGCAGCGCGAGCGGCGTGTCTTCCCCCAGGTTCCGTTCAAAGATGTCGCCATAGTTGCCGACGGCGTCGAGCACGACGATCAGCCAGTCGTCGGCGAGACCGAATTCCTTGACGCCCGGCGCGCCGAATTGCATCGCTTTCTGGCGCTTGGCCGGGTCGCCGGTCTTCTCGTCGACCGATGCCGCGGTAAGTTCGGCCTCCTCCGCGTTGATGAGGCCATAGAGCACCCAGCGCACGAGTTCCGTCCATTGTGGATCGCTCTCGCGGGTCACCGGCCCGAGCGGCTCCTTCGAAATCACCTCGCGAAGCAGCACGTGGTCGTCCGGCACCTCGAGCAGCGACCGTTCGGCCGCGAGCGCGGAGCTGTCGGCCGTATAGACATCGCAGTCGCCAGCCGCGTAGGCCTTTCTCGCCTCGCCCCGGTCGGCGAAGCGGAGGAAAGTCACCTCCATCCCGTTATTGGCGAAATACTCGGCCGCGTTATCCTCGGTCGTCGTCCCGGTGACGACGCAGATCCGCGCGCCATTCAGTTCGAGGGCGCTCGACATGCCGTCGACCGCATGCGCCAGGAAGCCCTGCCCGTCGTAATAGGCGACACCGGCGAAATCGATGCCGAGGTCGAGATCGCGCGACATGGTCCAGGTGCTGTTGCGGGACAGGAGGTCGATCTTCCCGTCGGTTAACGCCTTGAAGCGGTCGGTCGCCGAAAGCTGGACATAGTCCACCTTCGCCGGGTCGCCGAGCACCGCCGCCGCGACCGCGCGGCAGAAGTCGACGTCGAAGCCGTACCAGTTGCCGGCCTGGTCCTTGTCGGAAAATCCCGCCAGCCCTTCGCTGATGCCGCAGATGAGCTTGTCGCGCCCACGCACGTCATCGAGCGTCGATGCTGATGCAGTTCCGATCCCCTGCGTTGCCACCACGCCGAGGGCAAGGGCGGCGAGGAACGCGGCGCGTAGATGGCGCGATGGCGCCTGCATGCTGATCACGGCGATCAATCTCCAAACATCCGGGGTTTGTGGTGATTCCGTTCATCGGCAAGGTTATGTCCGCTCTGTGGCAGAACCAAGTCTCCTTTGAGGAGCGCTTACCGGTCCCGGATGCCGAGGCCACGGCGGACGAGCTTCTCGATCTCGAGGATGACCAGCAGCGCCACCCCGACCCCGATGATGGCCATGCCGTCGCCGAGGGAGACCGGCGCGGTGCCGAAAAGCGTGTGCATGACGGGGACATACGTGAAGATGATTTGCGCGATGACGATCGTCCCGACGCCGATCAGCACCGCCGGCGTGCCGACCAGGCCGCTGAACGTCAGCGACGTCTCGTGGAGATAGCGGATGCTGAAGAGATAGAAGATCTCCATCACCACGATCGTGTTGACGACGATCGTCCGCGTTTCGTTCAGTCCGTGGCCACGTTCGAGCGCCCAGAAGAACATCCCGAAGGCGCCGATCACGAAGAGCACCGAGACGAAGATCACCCGCCAGGTCAGGAAGCCCGACAGCAACGGTTCGGTCGGCGACCGCGGCGGCCTCCGCATCGCGCCGGGCTCGGTCGGCTCGAAGGCGAGCGTCAGCCCGAGGGCGACGGCGGTCACCATGTTGATCCACAGGATCTGCACCGGCGTCACCGGCATGGCGAGCCCGACCAGCACCGCCGCGAGAATGACCAGCGCCTCGCCGACGCTCGTCGGCAGCGTCCAGCCAATCACCTTCTTGAGATTGTCATAGACCGTGCGCCCCTCACGCACCGCCGCAACGATCGACGCGAAGTTATCGTCCAGCAATACCATTTCGGCAGCTTCCTTGGCCGCCTCAGTGCCTTTCCTGCCCATCGCGACACCGACATCGGCGCGCTTCAGGGCCGGCGCGTCATTGACCCCGTCGCCGGTCATCGCGACGATGCCGTGCCCCTCCTGCAGGGCCTCGACGATCCGCAGCTTGTGCTCGGGACTGGTGCGCGCAAACACCGCCGTGCCTAGTACCGCATCGCGGAAGGCCGGCGGGTCGAGATCGTCCAGGACGTTTCCGGTCACCACCTTGTCGTGATCGAGAATGCCGATCTGGCGGCCGATGGCGGATGCCGTCGACGCATGGTCGCCGGTGATCATCTTGACCGCGATCCCTGCGGCCCGGCACTCCTCGACCGCCGCGATCGCATCCTCCCGCGGCGGGTCGATCATCCCGAGGATGCCGAGGAAGACGACGCCGTCCTCGACATCGCCGGATGACAGCTGATCCGTTTCGTCCTGAACATGGCGCATCCCGAGCGCCAGAATGCGCTGGCCATCGGACGCAAGCTGGTGGATTTCCCTATGCCACCAGTCTTGGTCGATTGGTTCGGGACCGTCTTTGCCGAGTTGCCCGGTGCAGAGGGCGAGAACCCGCTCCGGCGCGCCCTTGATGTAGATGACCTTGCCGCCCTCCCCGGCGCTGTGCAGCGTCGCCATGTAGCGATGGCGGGAATCGAAGGGGATTTCGTCGAGGCGATGATACCTGTCGCGTGTTCCGTCCCTGTCCCGCCCGGCCTTGATCGCCAGCGACACCAGCGCCCCTTCCATCGGGTCGCCCTCGACCACCCAGCCGGCATCGGTCGATCGCAGGCTGGCGTCGTTGCAGAGCAGCGCCGCCGCGGTGATCGCCTGCAGCACCGGAGCGCCTGAAACGTCGACCGGCCCGGCCTCGGTCTCGAACCCGCCTTCGGGATCGTAGCCGACGCCGGTGACGGCGATCCTCCCTTCCGCGGTCACGACGGTTCGCACCGTCATTTCGTTGCGGGTCAGCGTCCCCGTCTTGTCGGAACAGATCACCGAGACGGCGCCGAGCGTCTCGACCGCGGGCAGTCGCCGGATTACCGCGTTGCGTTTCGCCATCCGCTGGACGCCGGTCGCCAGGGTGATGGTCATCACCGCCGGCAACCCTTCCGGTATCGCCGCGACGACGAGCCCGACCATCGCCATCATCGCGTCCGTCATGGTGTAGCCGCGGACGAGAACCGCGAAACCGAAGCCGATCACCCCGATCGCGAGGATCGCCGCCGTGAGCTGCCCGGCGAACCGGTCCATCTGCCTGACCAGCGGCGTCGTCATTGTCTCGACCGAGCCGAGGAGCTTGCTGATCTTGCCAAGCTCGGTCGAGCCGCCGGTCGCGACCACGACACCCGCCGCGTGGCCGGCCACCACCAGCGTCCCCGAGAAGGCCATGGACGTGCGGTCGCCGAGCACGGCATCCGCTCCGACCGCCTCGGTTCCCTTGTCGACCGGCACCGACTCGCCGGTCAGCACCGCTTCCTCGATCCTCAGGTTGCGCCCTCTGACGAGACGCAGGTCGGCCGGCGTCCGGTCCCCGCCTTCGAGCAGCACGATATCGCCCGGTACCAGCGTATCGACGTCCACCGTCACGCGTTGGCCGTCGCGGATCGCCGAAGCGCGCGGCATGATCATGCCGCGTATCGCGTCGAGCGCGCGTTCGGCGCGGCCCTCCTGGATGAAACCGATGACGGCGTTGGCGATGACGACGCCGAGGATGACGCCGGCATCGACGATCTCGCCGAGAAACGCGGCGACGACCGCCGAGGCGAGCAGTACGTAGATCAGGATGTTGGTGAACTGGCTCAGGAACCGGACAAGCGCACTCTGTCCCCTTGTCTCCGGCAATCGGTTGGGGCCGTAGGTTTCGAGCCTTGCCGCGGCTTCGTCGGAGGTCAGCCCCACCCGGCCGCTGGCGACGGCGGCCAAAACCTCGTCAACGGGCTCGGCCCAGTAGGCCCGGGCCGGCACCGAACGGCCGGCGTCGCCTGATACGGAAGTTGAAGCCACTGGCCCCCCGACTTACCTGACTACCTGGGAGAGATAGGGAAACCTCCGGCAAATTGCCACGCGGCATGATCGTCCCGCGTTTCCGGGCTGGCCTGGCTCTCCGTCTGTCGTCGCGAATTGGGCTAACACGCCCCCCATTGGAGCAACTAGACTGGATCGATGAATCGGATCGCGCCACCGCACGAAATCGATCCGCTGCATTTCCGCAAGGTCATGGGGCGGTTCGCCACCGGCGTCACGGTGATTACGGCGAGGGTCGGCGGCGAAGCCCACGGCATGACCGCGAACGCCTTCATGTCCGGCTCGCTCGACCCGCCGCTTTGCGTCGTCTCGGTCGCGAAGCGGGCCCATATGCACGCCTATCTGCTTGAAGCGAGACGGTTTGCGGTGAACATCCTCGCCGCGGATCAGACCGACTATGCCAATCACTTCGCCGGGCGGCTGGTCGCCGATCTCGTCCCCCGCTTCGCCGAAATCGATGCGATCCCGACGCTCATCGCCAGCTCGGCGCGGATCATCGCCGACCTCGCGGCGACCCACGACTGTGGCGACCACACCATCTTCATCGGCCATATCCTTCGCATGGAGGCGGAAGACAGGCCGCCGCTCCTCTACTATGACGGGCACTATGCGGCCCTCCAACCGGCACGCGGGGCGGAGACCCCGCTGCCCGAATTCTGGTGAGCATGATGGAAACGCCTTTTAACGTCTTCGATCTCTTCCGCGTCGATGGTGACGTCGCCCTGATCACCGGCGCCGGCGCCGGCATCGGCAAGATGGCGGCCACGACCCTCGCCTCCGCCGGCGCCCGCATCGCGGTGACCGATGTCGACGGCGAAGCCGCCAGGGCGGTCGCCGCCGAGATCAACGATGCCGGCGGCGACGCGGTCGGCTACGCGCTCGACGTCGCCGACGAATCCGCCATCGTCGACACCGTCGCCAGCGCCTATTCCGAGTTCGGCCAGCTCAACATCCTCGTCAACAATGCCGGCATCACCCGGCGCATTCCGACCGAGGAATTCTCGTCCGAGGACTGGCACGCCATCCTCGACGTCAATCTCACCGCCGCCTTCGTCGCCTGCCG
>JAGRKY010000247.1 GCA_020442095.1 Bauldia sp. | reverse complement strand
TCTCCATCACCAGGCTCTCGGTGACCTCGAGCTTGAGCGAACCGCGATTGATGCTGGAGCGGACGAGAACCGACTTCACGTCGTTGATCAGGTCGTGGCGGAGGAGCTGGCGGCTCGAGACATTGACGCTGGTGAAGAGCGGCGTGTGGCGGCCGAGCGCTTCCTGCCAGTCGGCGAGCTGGCGCGCGGCGCGGTCGAGGACGAAAAGCCCGAGCGGGATGATCAGGCCGGTCCGCTCCGCCATCGGGATAAAGTCGGTCGGCGGAATGCGACCGAGCTTCGGATGGTCCCAGCGGACCAGCGCCTCGAAGCCGGCGATGGTCTTGTCCTCGAGCCGGACGATCGGCTGGTAGAGGACCTTGATCTCCTCGCGGCCGAGCGCGCGCCTCAGGTCGGATTCCAGCGTGGCGAGGTCGGTGCCGTGCTGCTGGAGCGCCGGACGGAAGGCCTCGATGCGATCGCCGCCAAGCCGCTTGGCGTGATACATCCCGATCTCCGCCTCCTTGATCATCTCCTCCGCCTCCATGTCCTTGGTGTCGTGCATGGAGATGCCGATCGAGGCGGTAAGGAAGACCTCCTTCTCGCCGAGGGTGATCGGCGCGCGCAGCGTCCGCCGCACCGACTCGGCGAAGGCGGCGATCCGCTCCGGCTGGTTCTCGGAAATGAGCAGGAAGGCGAACTGGTCGCCGCTGAGGCGGGCGAGGGTGTCCTGGGGCTTGAGGAGCCGGGTGAGGCGGCGGGCGATGGTCAGCAGGATCGAGTCGCCGATAGCGAGGCCGAAGCCGTCATTGACCTGCTTGAAGCGGTCAATGTCGAGCATGAAGACCGAAGGCCGCGAGACGCCCTCCGCCTCGGTGCGGGCGATCGCAGCGCGCAGCCGGTCGAGGAAGAGCTCGCGATTGGGAAGGCCGGTCAGGTTGTCATGGACCGAGTCGTGGAGGAGGCGCTCTTCCGCCGTCCGCTCCTCGGTGACGTCGAGGAGCGTGCCGACCACCCGCAGCACCTCGCCGTCCTGGCCAAGCACCGGACGGGCGCGCAGGTGGAACCAGCGATAATGGCCGTCCTCCGAGCGGAGGCGGAAATCCTGGGATATCCGGCCGCGGCGCTGCTCGACCGCGGCGTCGAGGAGCGCCCGGAAGCGGTCGCGGTCGCCGGGGTGGAGGACGTCGAGCCAGTCGCGCGCCGGCCCTTCCAGCGTGCCGCGTCCGAGCCCGAGTAGATCCTCGGCCTCTGGCCCGGCATAGATGCGGTCGCGCTGGACGTCCCAGTCCCAGACGATGTCGCCGGCCCCGGTCAGCGCGAGCGCGCGGCGCTCGGTGTCGCCGATCGGCCCTTGCGTCACCACGCCGCCGGCAAAGGCATGCTGCATCACCGTGAAGCCGATCAGCAGGACGATCAGCACGAGGCCGCCGGCAAGCGCCGGCTGGACGACGTCGTTGTCGAGGTCGCCGGTCACCGTCAGCCAGGCGGCGAAGGTCCAGACGAGGAGCAGGACCCACGTCGGGATCAGCATGATCGCCCGGTCGAAATGGTGCGTGGCGAGGTAGACGATCAGGGCGAAGCCGAGGACGCCCGTCAGCCCGATCGACAGCCGCGCGACGCCGGCCGCGACCGACGGCTCGATCACGGCGATGCCGAAGAGCAGCACCAGCCCGAGCAGCCAGCCGATGGTGAGGTGGCTGTAGCGGACGTGCCAGCGGTTGAGGTGGAGGTAGGTATAGGTGAAGACCACCAGCGAGGCGGCGAGGAAGACCTCGGCGACGGCGCGCCACATCTGGTCCTCGCCCGGCAGCACGTCGATCAGCCGGTTCCAGAAGCCGAAGTCGATACAGAGATAGACGAGCACCGCCCAGGCGAGCGCAGCGGTCGCCGGGAACATCGCCGTGCCCTTGACCACGAAGACGATGGTAAGGAACAGGGCGAGCAGGCCGGCGATGCCGAGCACGATGCCGTGGTAGAGCGAATAGGAATTGACGGCGTCCTTGTAGGCGTCGCCGTCCCACAGATAGAGCTGCGGCAATTCCGGGGTGCGGAGTTCCGCGACATAGGTGACCACCGCGCCCGGGTCGAGGGTGATCCGGAAGACGTCGGCTTCCTGGCTGTCCTGCCGGTCCGGGGCGAAGCCCTGGCTGGGGGTGATGTTGGCGATGCGCGAGGCGCCGAGGTCCGGCCAGAAGAGGCCCGACCCGGCGAGCCGGAAATGCGGCGAGACCAGCAGCCGGTCGATCTGCTCGTCGCCGTTATTGGCGAGCGCGAAGACCGCCCAGTCGGAACTGCCGCCGCCTTCCTCCGAGCGAATCTCGATGCGGCGGACGATGCCGTCCGGTCCGGGGGCGGTGGAGACCTGGATGCGGTCGTCCGGCTCGCGGTAGATCTGCACCTGATGGGTCAGGTCCAGGGTCCGCTTGTCGAGCGGAACGGGAATCCCGTCCAGCGCCTTCGCGCCCGCGCCGGGAAGCACGGCCGAGATCACGGCAAGGACCAGAAAGGCTATCAGGCGGGTTGGCAACTACCGACGCTCCGCGGCCGGGGTGAATCGCGACTTAGTATTTGTTTACACGGGCCGAAACAAGGCAAGAGCCTATCAAGTCCGCGGGTCGTCGCGGATCAGGGCATAGAGCAGGTGGTCCTGCCAGCGTCCGTCGATGCAGAGGAACTTCCGCGCATAGCCCTCGCGGCGGAAACCGACCTTCTCGAGCAGCTGGATCGATGCGTCATTATGGGGCAGGCAGGCCGCCTCGATGCGGTGGAGGTGAAGCGTATCGAAGGCGAAGGCGGCCATCGCCCGGACCGAGGCGCTCATATAGCCCTTGCCGGCAAACGGCTTGCCCATCCAGTAGCCGAGCACCGCGGACTGCGAGACGCCGCGCTGGACCTGGGAAAGGGTCAGGCCGCCGAGCAACGTCTCGCCATCCGGGGAGAAGACGAACATCGGATAGCCGGTGCCGCTGCGGATTTCCCGCTGGTAACGCCTGATCCGCCGCCGGAACGAGAGCTTGGTGAGGTCATCGGTCGGCCAGATCGGCTCCCATGGCGCAAGGAAGGCGCGGCTGTCCTCGCGCAGCTTGGCCCATTGCGCATGGTCGGCGAGCGTCGGTGCACGCAGAAGGACGCGATCGGCCCGGATCGTCGGGCTGGCATTGACCGTCGAGATCGAGCGGAGGAAGGCCATTCCCGCGTCTCTCAGCCGCCGCGAATGCCGAGACGGGCGGCGATGGCATCGCGGTCCATCATCCCGTTGGTCGGCCCGACCGAGGCAAGGGTCGGCGGCCCGCTGCGGAAGATCCGGTCGGCGAGGCTGCGCAGATCGTCGAC
>JAGRKY010000246.1 GCA_020442095.1 Bauldia sp. | reverse complement strand
ATGGAATTCCTGCCGCAGCAGAACCGGCGCGTCAGCGAGGAGCCGCTCGGCAACGTCATGCCGATCCTTGCCGGCGGCAAGCATGTCGTCGTGATCGGCGGTGGCGACACCGGCTCGGACTGCATCGGCACGTCGATCCGCCAGGGCGCCCTTTCGGTCACCCAGCTCGAGATCATGCCGCGACCGCCGGTCAAGGAGAACAAGCTGCTGACCTGGCCGGACTGGCCGCTGAAGCTCCGGACATCGTCGAGCCAGGAAGAAGGCGCCGAGCGCGATTTCTCGGTGCTCACCCAGAGCTTCGAGGGCGAGGACGGCAAGGTCACGGCGCTGCACTGCATCCGCGTCGACGAGAAGATGAAGCCGATCGAGGGCAGCGAATTCGTCCTCAAGGCGGATCTCGTACTTCTCGCCATGGGCTTCCTCGGCCCCGTGCAGGACGGCATGATCAACACCCTCGGCGTCGAGCTCGACAAGCGCGGTAACGTCCTTGCCGACACCAACGCCTACCAGTCGAGCCGAGACAAGGTCTTCGCCTGCGGCGACATGCGGCGCGGTCAGTCGCTGGTTGTCTGGGCGATCCGCGAAGGCCGCCAATGCGCCCGTGCCGTCGACAAGCACCTGATGGGCGAGACGCTGCTTCCCCGGTAAGGGCAAGCTAACCTTTCGCTAACCAAGACGCGGTTACCAATGGGTAAAGCCCAAAGGACCGCGTCTCATGGCAAAGAAGAGCACCCGCAAGTCCGCGGCCAGCCCGGTCGGCGAGAAGCCTGTCCCGGCGGAACCTGAAACCAGGGCCGCCGACGCGGCGAAGGCCGAGGCCTCGCCCGAGCCCGAAACGGCAAAGACCGAGGCTTCGCCCAAGCCCGAAGCGGCAAAGACAGAGGCCGAAACCGAAACCGGGCCGGTCGTCGCCAAGCCAGCGGACGCCGCTGCCACGGAATCGGCGGCGGCCGCCTCCGGCGACGAGGCATCCAAGGCCGACGTGCCCGCGAAAACCGGATTGCCGGGCCTTTCGGAGATTCCTGTCCCCGCCTCGCTGATGGCTGCCGCGATCGCCAATCGCCGGCGCCTGGCGAAGTGGCTGAACAGCCGCGCAGCGATGATTGCGATCGCTGCCGGACTTGGCGCGGTGGTCGGTTCGCTCGTCTCGAACGGTGTCGGCCCGGGCGACTCAGCCCTCCGCGCGAGCATTGACCGGTTGACCACCGAACTCGCCTCCCTGAAGACCCAGATGGACGGCACGGAGATCGTCGACGCCTCCCCGGGCGACGGCATCGATCCGGCGACAACCGGCTCGATCGCGGCCTCGCCGCCGATTGCCGAGGACTGGACCCTCTGGCGGGTCCGCAACGGCCGCGCCCTCGTCCAGGGCAGCAGCGGATACTTTGAAGTTGCGCCAGGTTCGCGGCTGCCGGAGCTCGGCCTTGTCGAGGCGATCACGCGCCACGGCGACAGCTGGCAGGTCGAGACCCGCGGCGGCCTGATCCTCCCCCGCGGCTGACGATCGCCGCTATTGCGAGGACTTCGATACCGGGGTCAGCACGGCAGCGCCATCGCCCTGCCCTTCTTCGCCGATGAGCGCCGCCTCGTCGCCTTCGGCCGGCTCTTCCGCCGCTTCGGGGGCGATAAACACCGGGCTCTGGCGGCTTGACGGCGGCCAGCCGAAATCGTCGACCCGCCCGACCACCGTCAGCGGCGCCTCGCCTTTGACGATCAGGCGGTATTGCGGCGTTTCGTCTGTGTCCGCCAGCGGCTCGTCCGGAAGCTTCGGGAGCGTCAGAGCCTTGCCGCTGACCGGATCGAAGATCACCGGATCGGGCTCGCCGGCCAGTTCTTCGGCCCCGCCGGGCAGAGGATCGGCAAGCGACAGCACCGGGCCGACCAGCCGCTTCTTGCCGTCGGGGCCGATTTCGATCGTGCTCGACATGGTCACCGAGGCGAGGATATCGATCGCGCCCGCGCCGAAGCCGGTCTCGCGGCGGATGTCGCGCTCGACATAATAGGCGAGCTTCAGCTTGCCCGCACTGGTGTAGTTGACCCCATCCTTGGTCCGCAGCGCCTTCACCTGCCCGTCTATGTCCGGACCGCTCGTGATGAACTGGCCACTGGCATTGGTGAAGCCGTTCCACAGGTCGACATAGTAGCCGCCGGCCTTCTCCACGGCCGCCTTGTAGAGGCCGTTGAAATGGGCCATGTCGGCCGTCGCCTCGGTGCCGCGGAGCGGCGGCAGGCTCACCCAGAAGAACGGACGGCCGTAGATCTTCAGCGTATCGACCAGACCCGCCACCCGCTGGCCGTAGATCTCCTCCCACTTCTCGGAACCGACGGGAAAGCGCTCCTCACCCTCACGCATCTCCTGGCGGTCGTTCGCACCGACCGCGACCACGACGACATCGGGCGATTCCTCGTTGAGGATGCCGAGGATCTTCTGGTTCCAGTCGAAATCGTCGGTCCGCACCAGGCCGGAGGAATCGTCCGTCCGCTCGACCACCGCGAGCTTGGTTTCCTTGGCGAGCGCCTGGTCGAGGCCCCAGGCAAGCCCGGAGGCCAGATAGTCGCCGACCACCAGGACCTTGCTTGCATTCGGGTCCTTCTCGACGACGTCCACGGTCTTGACCGCGGGCGCCGCGGTGGTCCGCTTCTTGGTCGAGGTCGTTGTCGTCTTACGCCTGACGGGGGTCTTCTTCCGGACGATCGGCGCCCGCTTGGTCTCGGTCTTCTTCTTCGAACCGAACAGGCGCTCGAAGAGCCCGGGTCGCTTCTTGTCGGCCGCCGCGAGTCGGATTTCCTGCGCGACGGCGGGCACCACGTCCGGCAGCACCACCCCCGTCGCGATCAGGGCCACAAACAGTGCAAATATCAGCTTTCGGGGTGCCAACAAGAAACCGGTATCCAGTTCTGGCCGGGTCTCCGACCCGGCACGCCACACAGGCCCCGGCTACATTATCGGCTGGCCTCCAGATGCTGCAAGACCATCACCGAGTCGACGCCGTCCGGGGTAAGGCCGACCTTCATCTGGTAGTCGCGAATCGCGCTGCGACTGCCGCTGCCGATCTTACCGTCGATTGGGCCATCATAATGGCCGGCCGCCGCAAGAAGCTTCTGCAGCTTCTCCTTTTCGGCGGTGGTCAGGGGCCGCTCATTCTCCGGCCAGGACTTGTGGAAATCGTCGCCGCCGCGCAGCCGGTCCGACAGATGGCCGACAGCCAGCGCGTAGAAATTCGAGTTGTTGTAGCGCTTGATCACGCTGAAATTCTTGATCAGGACGAAAGCCGGCCCCTGCGCTCCCGCCGGAGCGAAAAGAGTCGCCGAATCGCCCGGTCTCGGGAAGCCCTTGCCGCCGACCCGGTGGACGCCCAGCTTCTCCCACGCGCCCAGCGTGCGGCTCCCGCCCTTCTGCACCAGGCTGTAGTCGAATCCGGGCGCGAACTCGACCTCGTAGCCCCAGGTCTGCCCGTCCTGCCAGCCCATCTTGTCGAGATAGGCGGCCGCCGAGGCGAGCGCGTCGACCGGCGAGCCCCAGATGTCACGCCGCCCGTCGCCATCGAAATCGACGGCATAGGCGTTGTAGGTCGTCGGAATGAACTGGGTGTGGCCCATGGCTCCCGCCCAGGAGCCGGTCATCCTGGCCGGCGTCACGTCGCCCCGCTGGAGGATCTTCAGGGCCGCGATCAGTTGCGTCCGGCCGAATTTCGCGCGACTGCCGCCCTGGTAGGCGAGCGTCGCGAGCGAGCGAATGGTGCTCTTGACGATCTTCGGGTTCTGGAGAACCTCGCCATAGTGGGATTCAATCCCCCAGATCGCCACGAAGACATACCTGTCCACCCCGTATTTCCGCTCGATCGCGGCGACCTGGGGGCCGTATTGGACAAGCAGCTGGCGGCCCTTCTCGACCCGATCGTCGGTGACGGTCATGTCGAGATAGTCCCAGATCTGGGTGTTGAACTCGGCTTGCGAGCTGGCCTTCTTGAGCACCTCCGGATCGGGCGTGAAATTCCCCAACGCCTTGTTGTAGACGGTCCAGGAAATGCCGGCCTTCTTAGCCGTTGGCCAGAACGACTTCACCCATGCCGACGGGCTCGCCGCGGCCTCGGCTGCGCCGGCAAATACCAGAAGTGCCAGGACTATCAGCGGGCCTACGAACTGCCGGAATCGCAATCCGGTGGCGTGTCCGGTGGTCATATGATCACCTTTCGTCGAGCTGCCGCCCCGCCCGAATTCGCGATCCGATCTTAATCCGCAGGAGGCGCGCGGCAACCCCCCTTTAACGATGTAGATAGGGTCCGATTGGGACAAATTGGAGTTAACAACTGATGAATTTTGGCCGGCAGCGCCGCCTTCAGCGTTGATTCCGCCGGCTCAGCGCCTCTTCCCAGCGCAATGCGCTGGCGACGATGCCGTCGAGATCGTCGTTCCGGGGCTGCCACCCCAGCTCGCGCTTGATCCGCGCCGGCGACGCGACGATAGCGGCCGGATCGCCCGGTCGGCGGGGACCGATCGCGACAGCGAAATCCTTTCCGGAGACGCGCTTCACCGCATCCGCTACCTCGAGCACGGAAAAGCCGTGGCCGTAGCCGCAATTGGCGACCAGGTTGGCGCCGCCTGCGCGCAGGTGGCGGAGCGCCTCGCCATGGGCGGCGACGAGGTCGCTCACGTGGATGTAGTCCCGGACGCCGGTGCCGTCGGGGGTAGGATAATCGGTTCCGAAGACGGTGAGCCCGTCGCGCTTGCCGAGCGCCGCCTCGCAGGCGACCTTGATCAGGTGGGTCGCGCCCTTCGTCGACTGGCCGGTCCGCCCCGCCGGATCGGCGCCGGCGACGTTGAAATAGCGCAAGGCGGCGTAGGAAAAGCCGTGCGCGACGGAGGCGTCGGCCAGCATCATTTCGGTCATCAGCTTGGATCGGCCGTAGGGCGATTCCGGCGACAGCGGCGCATCCTCGTCGACCGGATAGGTCTCCGGCGTCCCATAGACCGCGGCGGTCGAGGAAAAGATGAAGGCCCCGACGCCGCCCTTCACCGCCGCCTCGATCAGCGCGCGCGATTTGACCGTGTTGTTGAGGTAATAGCCGAGCGGATCGGCGACCGATTCCGGCACCACGATCGATCCGGCAAAATGGATGATCGCATCGACCTCGTTTTCGCCGATGACACGATCCAGCAGGTCGAGGTCGCCGCAATCGCCCTGGACCAGCCTCGCCTCGGGCGCGATCGCCCAGTCGAAGCCGGTCGACAGATTGTCGATCACGACCACATCCTCTCCGGCATCGCAGAGATACCAGACCATATGGCTGCCGATATAACCGCCGCCGCCGGTGACGAGAACGCTCATGGCGCGCTTATACGGTAGCGGCGCGCCGTGTACAGCCATTCATTCGACTTGAGACAAAAAAGCCTGAACACCGCGGCAGGTAACGAAAATGTATGAACCCGTAGGGCATAGTCGCGCCACCAGACGAATCTCATGAGGAATTGCGACGTGCCAGCCCCCATCCGCAAAGCTGTCTTCCCGGTTGCCGGTCTCGGAACCCGCTTTCTGCCCGCGACAAAGGCAATGCCGAAGGAAATGCTGACCGTCGTCGACCGGCCCCTGATCCAGTATGTCGTCGACGAGGCGCGCGATGCCGGCATCGAACATTTCATCATGGTCACCGGGCGCAACAAGGTGGTGATCGAGGACCATTTCGACGTCGCCTACGAGCTCGAGGCGACCCTCAAGGAACGCAACAAGACAGCCGCGCTGGAGGGGCTCCGTCGCGACCAGGCGGGGGCCGGCGAAATGACCTTCACCCGGCAGCAGGAGCCGCTCGGCCTCGGCCA
>JAGRKY010000245.1 GCA_020442095.1 Bauldia sp. | reverse complement strand
TTCGGCTTCGCCTATGTGGCGCTGATCCTGCCCCGCTTCCTGCCGGCACGGGCCGGCATGGCCGACCAGATGACCGGCGGCAGCGGCAAGCAGTTCATCGCCCAGATCGACGTCACCTACGGCCATCCGCTCGCCGGCATCTCCTCGGTTTCCGGCATGTTCCCGGCGCTGAAGGACATGACGGTCCGGCTCGTCCAGCGCGGCGAGCACCCCTTCCTGCCGCCCTTCGAGAACCTGACCTTGCGGCCGGGCGACACCGTCATCGTCGCCGCGACGCGGAGCGCGATCACCCGGGCGATCTCGGAAGGCGCCGCCGCGGCCGCCCACGAGCACGGCGAGGCCAACGGCGAGACCGCCGCCCCTACCATGCCGACCAAGGACGTGACCCTCGCCGAAGCGGTGGTCGCCCCCGGCTCGCGGCTGATCGGACGGACCATCGAGCAGGCCGCCATCCATCTCGACACCGGCACCGTCGTCCTCGGCGTCGAGCGGAGGAGCCGCATGCCGCGGATGCCGCTCAGCGACATCCGCCTCGAGGCCGGCGACGTGCTGCTGGTGGGCGGGACCCGCGAGGCGATCGAGGGGCTGCGGCTCAACCGCGACCTCCTGCTGCTCGAATGGTCGGCCGCCGACCTGCCGACCCGCCGCTACGCCAAGCGGGCGCTGGTCATTTTCGTCCTGATGGTCGCCTATGCGGCCAGCGGCATCGGCCCGATCGTCATCGGCGCACTGGCCGCCGCCTTCGCCATGATCGCGGCGGGATGCCTCAACATCCGCCAGGCGATCCGCTCCTTCGACCACCGCATCTACCTGATGGTCGGCGCCTCCCTTGCCGCCGCCGCGGCCCTGGAAGCGACCGGAGGCGCCGTCTTCATCGCCAATTCCGCCATCGACGCGGTGTCGTCCTATCCGGTCAGCATCACGCTGTCGGTGATGTTCCTGATCGTCGCGATCCTGACGAATTTCCTCAGCAACAACGCCACCGCGGTGCTTTTCACCCCGATCGCGGTCCAGCTCGCCCTGAAGACGGGCAACGACCCGATTCCCTTCGTCGTCGCGGTGATTCTCGCGGCGAGCTGCGCCTTCGCGACGCCGATCGGCTACCAGACCAACATGCTGGTCATGGGCCCCGGCCACTACCGCTTCCGCGACTATCTTATCGGTGGATCACCGTTGGTGCTTCTGATGTGGCTGGTCTATTCCGTGGTCGGCCCTTGGTATTATGGTTTGTGGTGACACCCATTCGGATCCCCTAGTGGCATGACCCACCAGCCGACCGACACACCGCAATTCTACCTGACCGCCCCGGCGCCCTGCCCCTATCTCAGGGATCGTCTCGAGCGGAAGGTGTTCACGCATCTCGTCGGCGACCGGGCGGTGGCGCTGAACGACATCCTTACCCAGGGCGGCTTCCGGCGGAGCCAGAACATCGCCTACCGGCCGGCCTGCGAAGGCTGCCGGGCGTGCATCTCGGTGCGGACCATCGTCGACTCCTTCGTCACCACGAAGAGCATGGCCCGCGTCATGCGCCGCAACCGCGACATCATCGGCGCAAGCACCGCCGCGAGTCCCTCCTCGGACCAGTATTCGCTTTTCCGGCGCTACCTCGATTCCCGCCATGCCGAGGGCGGGATGGCCGACATGTCGGTCCTCGACTACGCGATGATGGTCGGCGAATCCTACGTCACCACGCAAATGATCGAGTACCGCTTCCGCGGCCCCGACACGGCCTTCACCGGACGCGGCGACGGGCCGCTGGTCGCCGCCGCATTGACCGACGTCCTCGCCGACGGCCTGTCGATGGTCTATTCCTTCTACGACCCGGCCTATACCGACCGCGGGCTCGGGACCTTCATGATCCTCGACCACATCAACCGCGCCCGGAAGATGGGGCTCCCCTACGTCTATCTCGGCTACTGGGTCGAGGATTCGCCGAAGATGAGCTACAAGCGCCGCTTCAAGCCCCAGGAGCACCTGATGGCCCGCGGGTGGGTGCGGGTGGACTAGGCAAACGCCCGGCAGGTTCGATCGGGACCGCCAACGTCCCGGCCATGACCGGTGGCAGCGTCGGGACTACAGGTCCGGATCGATGTTTTCGAAGATGAATTTTCCAAGCATTACGGTCGCGACGCCCGCGAACGCATATCCACGGTCGCTCTCGCCATCCTTGTTGAGCACGGTGAAGCCGGTCTCGTCGGTGACGACCTCGACGCGGACGCGGTCTTTTGCAAACCGTATCGCCGCATGCCTCTTCCCCTTGTCGCCACCAGTCGAGATCACGTAGGGGAATCCGAGCAAGAGATCGTCCGAGACGGCTTCCTCACCCCGTTGCGGCGACGGCGCCGCTTCTCCGTCGGTCTCGTATCGGGTGACCGTAATCCTGATGCCCATCGTCACGATCGAGGACGGCACGTCGTTCGTCCGGTTCGTCGACTCCCAGACGCTGGCTACCGTCGCAGTGCGGTGATCGCCACTGGCGGCGGAGGAGGTCAAGACCTGGTCGCCGGTCTCGCCGCCTTTCATTTTCGCCACCACGTCGCGGAGGATTGCGAGGGCGCCGGCCCCCTCGTCCGTATCCGGCGCCAGTTCGGCCGTTGTCGCCGGCTCGGGCGCCACTGCCGGCGGTCGACACGCGTCTTGCGCCGCCACGAGCCGCGTCTTGACCTCCTCCACCCGGACGTTGTTCGGTCCGGACTCCTGGATGATCGCCAGCGCGTCCTCAATCTCCGCCGCGTCGCAGGAGGCGATCGCCGCCTCGGCCCGGCCGACCATGCCCATCACCTTCTGAACGAATGCGGCGGCGCCCGGAATCCGGCCGGCGAGATCCTCGCACCCCGCGACGGACTCCGGCCGGGCGGTCCGGGCCGTCATTTCTTCAAGCGCCACCACCACGGCATCGAAATTCCCGGCGATGAACTGTTCGTTGGCCGCGGCGAACGACGTCTGCAGCATCTCGCACTGGTTCTCGACCTGCGTGCCGCATCGCGCCAGTCCGTCGTCGACCCGGGCGATCGCCGCCACGAACCACGCGTGGGTTTCGCCGGTTGCCCGGGCGCGGACCGTGTTGAGACGCCCGGCATCGCAACTCGCCAGCGCCGCCTGCAGCTCCGCTTCCGCCTGCTGCAGAGCGGCGATATTCGCGTTGCCCTGGGCGATGCGCGGGCCGATATCCGGGCAGAGCTGGCTTGCTGCGGGATCGAGGAAGCCCTGCGCCAGTGCCAGCTGGCTGCTCGCCTGGCCGAGATCGTTTGCCTTGTAGCTCGCGCGCGCCTTGTTCAGCGCCGCCGTGGCCGCTTCGCAGTTCAGCGCCGCCGTTTCCCCCGCCCGTTGGCCGCCGCAGGAGGAAAGCGCCGCCGCGACGCGGCCGCGCGCCTCGGCAAAATACCGGTGGTCGCGGTCGGCAATCTCGGCGTTCATGGCCTCGAGCCGGCCGATGTCGCAGGCGTCGATGGCCGCTACCAGCCGCGCATCGAATTGCTGCAGCGTCGCGATCTTCTGCAGGCCCTGTTCCGCCCGCTCCTTGTAATTCTGGCAGTCGGGGCCGAACAGGCCGGGCAGGCTCTTGAGCATTTCCGCGGCCGGCCCCAGCAGATTGTCCTGATAGAAGGACAGCGCCTCGTCGAAATACCGGATACCGTCCGCTGCGTAGTCGAGCCGTCTGGTCAGGGCGTCGTAGTTGATCCCCGAAACCGGCCGCAACGCGGCTCTCCCGGCGGTCAACGCCGACAGCTCGCATTGACCGAGCAGGGACTCGGCCGACATGAATGCCTGATGCGCGATCGCCACCATTTCCCGCGCCTCGGCCACCGCGGCGGCGGTCTCCGGCCCGCAGGCGTCGAGGTTCGCCTCGGCGCCCACCGCCTCGTCGATCCTCGATTGAGCCTCCGGCAGCCGGTCCAGCAGGCCGGCGGCCAGTTCGGAGCGCGCCCCCATAACCGCGGCGTCGATCACCCTGCACGCCGCCGCCCGCTCCGCGGCAACGTCCGGCGGAGGCGCAACCGGTTCCTCCTCGATCACCGTCTCGACCGCCGGCGCTTCCGCCCCGGGGACGAACACATCACTTTCCGCCCGGGCGGTGACGCCGCCGCCGCGCTCCGCGAAGGCGGAGGCATTGCGGATGAAATAGTTGACGTCGAACGTCTCGCGCACGCCGTCGGCCTCCGGCGTACGCGCCTGCACGGAGATGGACAGGGATCGGCCCTCGCCCACGGCGAAGACGGAGAACCGGCCCGCATCATCGGCCTGCGAGACCGCGCAGCCGGGAACCGGCCCGCCGCCGCCGACGGCGATATCGAGGCTGGCGCCGGGGATCGGCAGCCGGTCGCCGTTGAGCACACGTCCTTCGAGGACGACCACGCTCGCCCGCGACAGGGCGCCGGCAAGATCGGCATAGGTCTCGTAGGCGTTGGCGCCGTCGCCGCGCGTCACGCCGGGGCCGAACCGGCCCTCGAACGCGATGAAGGACGCCGCGATCGCGCTGGCCAGCCGGTCGGCGCCGCCATTCGCGAGATCGCGAAGGAAGCTGTCGCTCGAGAAGCCGGCATTCCGCGCTACCGCTGACAGGACCTGATCCACGGAGCAGGCATCGCCCGGCCGGTGCAGGTCGTCGACTGCCGCGGCCGCCGCCTCGATCGTCGCGACGATCTCCCGCGCATTCGCCATCAGCCCGGGGACACCGCCCGGATTGGTCGTGTTGTAGACCTCGGCAACCCGGGCGATATGGGAATCGGGGTCGGAAACGACCGGATATCCGAGGGCGATTGCGTCGGCGATCAGCCTGCTCGCCGCGATCACCCCGTCCTGGCCGCTGGGATTCTCCGCCTCAACGAAGCTGCTGCCGTCGTAGAAGAAATACCGCGTCGGCCCGGCGCCTTGCGATTGGTAGACGTGTTTCAGCGGCCATGCGCCGTAGCTGAGCGGACAGGCGAGAATCCCCCGCTCGACGAAGTAGACCTGGCGGATGTCCCGCGACGGCACGCCCTCGCCGAGGCAGAAGCCGTTCCGCTGCTGGATCAGGCCGTCGAGCGCGAGCGCGTTGTCCAGCGCCTGATTGGCGACATTGGCATAATCCCGGATGATCTGGCCAACGAAGGCGAACAGAGGCTGATTGGTCTCTGCAAGCAGGTCACCCGACAGGCCCATCAGCTGAAAGAAGGTGCGGACTTTTTCCGACTGGTCCTCCGCCCCCATCGCCCTGGACACGATCCGCATCGCTTCGGACAGCCTGTAGGTCGAATCCAGCCCACGAATTTCGGCTTCGTGGCTCTTGAAGGTCTCGAACCACGCGCCCGACAACCCGACCTCGGTCATGATGTCGGCGATCGGCGTGTCGGGCTCTTCGGCAATCCGCTGCCTGGCCAGCAGGATCTGATCGAGGCGCGTCTTCGCGTCGGTCAGCAGCCTGGAGATGCCGGCGAGGATGGTCCTCGACTCGCCATTGGCGAGATCGACGTAGGCCTTCCAGGCATTCAACAGCCGGGATTGCTGTCCACCCGCGGTCAGGTAGGCCGCGACGTAGGTCCCGAACTCCTCCTCCGGCGCCTCGTTGAGCCAGCGGTGGGCAAGCGCCTGCACCTCCGGCGAGCCCGGGGCATATCTTGCCTGCTCCTCGGGCGGCAATCGCGCATAGAGCTGCTCGGCCATGAACTTCCAGAAGCCGCCGGTCAGCTCGGAGGATGCCTGGTCCACTGCTTCCTGCGCCCGGTCCCGGGCCGCTTCGAATGGCGCCCGGATCCGCGCCACCAGATCGTCCGTCTTCTCCCGGCAATATTTGAGGAAATAGGCTCGCTGGTCGAACTTGACCGGCCCGAAGTCCAGGTCGAGCCCGGTGATCCGGTCGGACAGGGAGCCGTAGAGGAATATGCAGGGCTCGTTCGGAACGTCGACAAAGACGGCATTCGGCGCGCCGGCTGTCGCCGAAACGGAAGCGCGCCCGGCTTGCTGCGCTTCGGCCGGGGCGAAGGCCAGGACGAACGGGATCGCGACCAGAGCGCCGCGGAGCGCGCGCCGCCCGAACATCCCCATCCTAGAAGTCGTCCAGGTCTTGCGGCAGGGTCAGGAGCGAATCCGGCGGCGCGCCCGCATCGGCTTCCTTCGTATCAACGGGCTTGGGGCCGTCGTCTTTCGCCGTGGCGCTCGCGTCCAGGATCTCCCCGCCAAATCCGATGCAGTCGATGATGTCGAGTTCCAAGGCGACGTTGATCTCGGAGCTTGGCAGGTAAACCGCCGACTTGCCGGTGATCTTCGAAAAGAACGCCTCGGCCTGGGAACCGGCACGGACGCGAACCGACTTGCCCCTGATCGCATCCTCGGCGAACAGCTCGTCCTTGCAGTAGACGAGATAGGGCTCGCGGTCGTCGCCGCCGGGAAATATTCGCCAGTTGCGGGCGAATTCGCTCGAGACATGGGCATTCACCCAGTCGCTGTAGGGCTTGAGCAACGGATGGCTCGATGGCGTCGCATCGCCGGCCGCGACGGCGGATCCGGCTGCGAAAAGAGCCGGCGCGATCCGCGCCGCGAGTATGAGCATTGCTCCAGGCAGTCTCGGCACGGCGCGCCTCCGGTCTGCAGGTCCAGATCAGCGTACGATGCTAGGACACCCTCACGGGCGAAGAAACCTGCAATATTCGTCCGCCGCAGACAGCAACGAAACGTTGCCGGCCCCGGCCGGGCGCGGGACTCAGCGGCGCGGATCGACACCGCTGACGGTTGGTTTCTCGACGACGTCGAGATGTCCCTCGGAGTCGAGCGGAGTCCGGACCACGATGGCAGGCAGGTGGTCTTCAAAAAACACCAGCGCACGCAGCGCCCGTCGCGACCGGGTCCCGGTCTTCTCGAAGATCGCCTTGCAATGGTCCTGCACCGTCCAAGGGGAAATGAACAGGCGTTCCGAAATCGCGGCGGTATCGAGGCCTTGCGCGATCAGGGCGGCTACCTCGCGTTCGCGCGGACTGAGCGCGAAAGCCTCCAGCCGCAGCCTCACGGCTTCCGCCTCGGGCGTCTTCTGAAGCACGACAGCCACGCGATCCCTGGGGCCGCTTGGCATGGAACCATGCAGCGTGACCCATCCATTCGGCGTCGGCACGTTCAACGGCGTTGGCTGCCTCCCCTCCTTCGCCGCCGAGCGGGTCTGGGCGGCAACAATGAGGATCGGCTCGGGGATACCGCGGCCACCCGGGTTGGCATAACGCAGCAGGTCAAGCACTTCTTCCGTACCCGGCGTTGCCAGCTCGATCCCGTCCGTCGGGTCGAGCACGAGTAGTCCCGGCGCCTGCGGCCCTGCCCGCCGGGCGGCGTCGAAACGCAACGTGTTGCGCAACGCCTCGGCGATCGGGCGCGAAAGCCTGCCCATCAGCGCCGCGTCCTCGGGGGTGAAATCGCCGCTCGCCTCGGTCCGGTGGAAGACGACACATCCCCATGCCCGTCCGTGGCTCACCATCGCGGTGCGCATCTCGTACGGCAACCCGGACGGCGCAAGGAAGTCGTTGTAGCGGGCGCTCCGTTCCGGGTGCCCGCGCGTCGACTCGCTGAGGATCGCTGCCGGGAGGCGGCGCCTGGCGAGCGACGCAAAGCTGTTCACGTCGTCGCGTTGGTATTCGCTGGAAAGGACGGACTTAGCCGCCAGCGGTTCGGTCTCCGGGCTGAGAAACCCGTTGGCCAGCAGTTCCACCGGATTGGCCGTGGTCATAAGCATGTTGTCGGGGTCGAGCCCGTGCCAGCACGCGGCGTCGATCCGCATCACCTTGCGCAGGCGATCGGTTATCTCGCGGTGCAGATCGGGATAAGGCAGGGCGCGGCCGCCGAGCCGCTCAACTTCGCCGACAAGTCGCTGAAGACCTGCGTCTGACATGGCGGAATCTATGCGCCAACGCCCTGTGGGTGTCCATTCGCACACACGAAAAATCCCAGATCGGCGGGGATGGGCAGGAGGTAGCCACCGGACGATGCTGGCGTCCTCGCACGAAAGGTGCGCTTCAACTCAAACCTGAAGGGACCACGCCATGCGCCAGACCATCTGCTTCACCATCCCCCTGCTGCCCGGCGCCACCGACGTCGATCGCGACGAGATGCTGGCCTGTTGGCGGGGCGACAGGGCTACCCAGCATCGCGCATCTCGCGCCCGCCACGGCATCACCCGGGAAGCCACCTGGATTCAGCAGACGCCCATGGGCGACGTCGCGATCGTTCTTCTGGAGTCGGACGACCTCGCCGCATCGCTGTCCGGCATCGCGGCATCGGACGAGCCTTTCGACGCCTGGTTCCGTTCCCATGTGAAGACGGTGCACGGCGTCGACCTTGCGGCCGGGATGCATCTTCCGGAGCAGATTCTCGACTACGCGGCCTGACATCCCCGCGGACAGTCGAAGCCTCCCTTCGACTGTCGCCGAGGATCACCCGATCGTCGGCGTGCCGAACTTGTTCGAGCGCGGGAAGCCCTGGGGCGGCAGGCGGCCGGCCTGGGCGCGCTCGCCGACCCAGTCCTGGAGTTCCTTGATCGACCGGGTGTAGCTCCGGCCGGAGGAATCCATCCAGGTCAGCCCCTCGGCCGACGCGAAGACCCGCGCATCGGACACGCCGCCGTCCTTGTATTTCTGAAGGCGGACGCCCTTGCCGCGCGTCATCTCGGGAACCTGCACCAGCGGGAAGAGCAGCATCTTGCGGTTCTCGCCGAGGATCGCGACGGTATCGCCGGTGCCGCCGACGCAGAGCCGCATCTCCTCGCCGGCCGAGACCGCCATCACCTGCTTGCCCTTGCGGGTATTGGCGACGATCTCCGATTCCGGCACCACGAAGCCGCGGCCGTCGGTCGAGACGACCAGCAGCTTGCGTTCCGGGTTGTGGACGAAGGCCGCGACGATGTCCTCGGCGGCGTCCATGTCGACCAGCACCCGGATCGGCTCGCCATGGCCGCGCCCGCCGGGAAGCTTGTCGCCCTGGAGCGTGAAGAAGCGGCCGCCGGTGGTGGCGACCATGATCCTGTCGGTGGTCTCGCCCGGGAATGCGAATTTGAGCTTGTCGTCGCCCTTGAAAGAGAGGCTGGCGGTATCGGTGACATGCCCCTTGAGCGCCCGGATCCAGCCCTTCTCGGAGACGACGACGGTGATCGGCTCGCGCTCCACGGTCGCCTCGAGCATCGCCTCGGCGATCTCGGCGGCCGGCCCATCCGCGAAGGTCGTGCGGCGCTTGCCGAGCGGGGTGTCGGGGCCGAAGGTCTTGCGGACCTCGCGGATCTGGTCCGCCACCGCGGACCACTGCTTCTCCTCGGACTTGAGCAGTTCCTCGAGCGCCTTGCCTTCCCTGGTCAGCGCCTCGTGCTCGCTCCTGATCTCCATCTCCTCCAGCTTGCGGAGGCTGCGGAGCCGCATGTTGAGGATCGCCTCGGCCTGGACGTCGGAGAGCTTGAACGTCTCCATCAGCACAGGTTTGGGCTCATCCTCGTTGCGGATGATGCGGATCACCTCGTCGAGATTGAGATAGGCGATCAGGTAGCCTTCGAGGACCTCCAGCCGGTGCTCGATCTGCCCGAGCCGGAACTTCGAGCGGCGGATCAGCACGTCGCGGCGGTGGGCAAGCCACTCGCTCAGCACCTCGCCGAGCCCCATCACCTTGGGCACGGTCCCGCGCGACAGGACGTTGAGGTTGAGCGGAATGCGGCTTTCGAGATCGGTCAGCTTGAACAGCGATTCCATCATCACCGCGGCGTCGACCGTGCGGCTCCGCGGCTCGATGACGATGCGGATATCCTCCGCCGATTCGTCGCGAATATCGTCGACCAGCGGCAGGCGCTTGGCCTCCATCAGCTCGGCGATCTTCTCGATCAGCCGCGCCTTCTGGACCTGGTACGGAATCTCGGTGACGACGACGACATAGGTGCCCCGCCCCTGGTCCTCGACATCCCAGCGCGCCCTGACCCGGAAACCGCCGCGACCGGTCGTATAGGCCTCTGCGATGCTCGCCTGGTCCTCGACGATCACCCCGCCGGTCGGAAGATCCGGCCCGGGGACGTATTTCATCAGGGTCTCGACCCGGGCATTCGGCGCCTTGATCAGGTGCAGCGCCGCGTCGCAGAGCTCGGCCGCGTTGTGCGGCGGGATGTTCGTCGCCATACCGACGGCGAT
>JAGRKY010000244.1 GCA_020442095.1 Bauldia sp. | reverse complement strand
CGATCAGGTCGTCGATGGCCGCGTCGAGGGCCTTGGCCGTGGTCAGCGAGTCCTCATAGCCGGCGAGCGCGATGTCGGCGTAGTTGACGAGGACATCCTCGACTTCCGCCGCTTGCGCCGAACCGATCCACAAACCCGACAGGACCAGGGGAGCGGCGACAAGGCGCGACGCAGTCGACTTCGTTATTCGCATGGTTGTCTCCTTTTGCGAAGGCTGCGGGAGGGAGCTCCGAGCTGCTTGTCCCTTCGTCCTTTTTGGAACCTCTAAAAGGTATATCGCAATAATTATTGTTATTTATAGCGATTCAAAACTAGGAAGGGATAAGGGCTAATGTATTGATCCAAGAATATTCGGTCAAATATTATGTTTTTGAATGGTTATAGTTACAAAGAAGCCTGGGGAGGTTAACCCCGCGCGGTGCGCGTCCAAAGCGCAGCGGCGATGCCGGCAAGGGCGAGAATGCCCATGCATATGGTGAGCGGGAACACCGAATGGGTGGCCGCCAAGAGGGCGCCGATCAGCACCGTCGCGATGGCGCCGAAGCCGATCTGCATGCTGCCGGCAAGTCCCGACGCTGCGCCGGCGAGGTCCGGGCGGACCGAAACCGCCCCGGCAAGCGAGTTTGCCAGCGTCAGGCCGTTGGCGAAGCCGATGGCATACATCGGCACGAACAACGCCAGGGGATGGTACCAGCCGGCGAGAAAGGCCGCAGCCATGCCGAGCACGGCGACGAAGGTCACCACGCTGCCGGCCAGGATCATGAAGAAGATCCCGGTCCGCCTCGCATAGCGCGCGGTGAGGAAGTTGCCGATCAGGAATCCGCCAGGGACCAGGATGAAGTAGAGGCCGTATTGCGTCCCGGTCATGCCGAGCATGTCGACGGCGACGAAAGGCGTCCCGCCGAGGAAAGAGAAGAACACCGAGGTGCCGAAGGCGCAGGCAAGGGCATAGGCCCAGAATTGCGGGATCCGGACGAGCGCCATGAAACCGTGCCGGAAGGAGGGCCGGGCACCCGTCTCCTCCTGGCGCTGGTTGGTTTCGGGCAGGAACAGGAAGCAGGCGATCGCCACGATCACCCCGAGCCCGGTCTGCAGGGCGAAGATCGACCGCCAGCCGAAGGTATCGTTGAGGACACCGCCGATGACCGGGCCGACCATCGGCGCCATCGCGAAGCCCATCGTCACATATCCGAGCATGCTCGCGGCGTCGTCCCGGCTGTAGCGGTCTCGGATCATCGCGCGGCCGAGGACGATGCCGACGCAGCCGCCGGCGCCCTGGACGATGCGCGCGACGATCAGCACCGAGATCGACGTCGCGGTCGTGCAGACGAGCGTCGCGGCTATGAATACCGCGAGCCCGGCGAGCAGCACCGGGCGGCGTCCGAAGCGGTCGGAGAGAGGGCCGAGGACGAGCTGCGACCCGGCCGTCGCGAAGAGATAGGCGGACAGGACCAGCTGGACGCTCGCCTGGTCGGTGGCGAGGCCGCGCATGATATCCGGCATCGCCGGCACGAACATGTTGACCGCGATCGGATTGAGGGCGGAGACCGCAATCAACACCGCGACGAAGGCGAAGGGCGATGCCTGGCGCTGGGACAGCCCGGTCATAGGTCGATATCGCTTTCGGCCACGAGGCGGGCGAGGCGGCGTTCGCGCTGGAAGGCGTAGATGCCGGTCGCGATGATGATGGTCGTCCCGATGATCATCATCAGGTCCGGCACCTCGCCCCACACGACGAAGCCGACGATGATCGCCCAGACCACGACCGAATAGCGGAAGGGAGCGATGACCGCGATGTCGCCGTGCCGCATGAAATCGACGGCGGTGAGATAGCCGCCGATCAGGAACACCGCCGAGGCGGCCATCAGCGAGAAGCCGCGGGCGCTCGGCCAGCTCCATGTCTCGCCGGTCGCCAGGCCAAGCGCCGGCCCGGTCAGGCCGACGGCGACGCTTGTCGCCAGTGCGACGAGCAGTGCCGGCAGATGGCGTGGCATCATCCGGGTGGTCATATCGCGCAGGGTGATGAAGACCATCGAAGCGAGCGCGACCAGGCTGTAGACGTTGAAGCCCTCAAATCCGGGCCGGATCACGATCAGCACCCCGAGGAAACCGAGGGCGATGGCGAGCCACCGCCGCCAGCCGACCTCGTCGCCGAGGAAGATCGCCGCGCAGGCTGTGACCATCAAGGGCACGACCTGCAGGATGGCGTTTACATTCGCGATCGGGATGTGGAACAGGGCGAAGAGGAACAGGATTGCCCCAAGGATCTCGGCGAGGAGACGCAACAGCAGCCCCAGGTTCCACAGCATCCCGATATCGCGATGGGCACCGGTCCAGATGACGATCGGCACCAGCAGCGACGTCGCGAAGATACCGCGGATGAAGAGCAGCTCGCCAAGCGGCATCTCGCTGCTCGCCAGCTTGATCATCGTGTCGTTGATCAGGAACAGCAGATTGCAGGCAGAGATCGCAACGATACCGCGCAGGGTTTCGCGGAACGGAGTCATGTCGCCTC